>NVSL01000029.1 GCA_002401215.1 Flavobacteriaceae bacterium
TAAAAATAGAAAATGATGAAAAAAAATATAATTAAAACACCTTATATTATAATGGTGATATTACGAGTGTTGCTAAATTTAAAGAGATGCAAGCACTGTTTCCGAGTATCGATCATTTTATGATTGGACGAGGTTTGATTGCTGATCCGTTTTTACCAAGTATGATTAAGAATAACACGACAGAATATCCAGCAAATCGATGGGAACTATTTTCTGAATTCCACGATACTATTTACCAACAATACGACGCTGCCTTATCTGGTCCAACGCCTATAAAAATGAAAATGAAAGGTTTTTGTGAGTACTTTTCGCAATCATTTTCTGATCCGCAAAAAACATTTAAGAAGATTAAAAAGGCTGGAAATCAAAAAAAATACCAAGCTACAGTTGCTGAAATTTTTGAGAATGAGTCGAAGTAAACTCAGGATGTGATTTCTCCTTATGTCGAAATGACTAAAGATTATCCCTTTGCCTAAATAGGTTGTCCTAATACTTTCGGTTATATTTGTAAAACCTTATTTTAAGCACTACCGTGAAAGATATCTTACTCATTACACCTCCATTTACACAACTAAACACCCCATATCCTGCTACGGCATATATCAAAGGTTTTTTGAATACAAAAGGTATTTCTGCTTTTCAATCGGACTTGGGTATTGAAGTTATTTCGGAATTATTCAGTAAAAAAACGTTTGAAGAATTGTTTGAGATTGCTTTTCAAAATAACCGCATCATTTCAGATAATTGCAAGCGAATCTATGCTTTAAAAGCATATTATTTACAACCACTCGATGCTGTAATTCAATTTTTACAAGGAAAGAATCCAACTTTTTCTAGACAAATTTGTGCTGATAATTTTTTACCACAAAGTGCTCGTTTCGATCAGTTAGACGATATGGATTGGGCATTTGGATCAATGGGTATTCAAGACAAGGCGAAGCATTTAGCAACCTTGTATTTAGAGGATTTATCCGATTTTATTATAGAATGTATCGATTCAAATTTTGGCTTCAGTCGGTATGCCGAACGCTTGGGGCAGAGTGCTAATTCTTTTGATGAACTCTATCAAGAACTAAAAGATAGCACATCTTATATTGATAATCTTACACTAAAAATTCTAAATAAAACACTCCAAGAACAACAACCAAAATTGGTATGCTTTTCAGTTCCATTTCCAGGGAATTTATACAGTGCCTTTCGATGTGCACAATTTCTAAAAGAAAACTATCCACACATTAAAATTGCGATGGGTGGAGGATTTCCGAATACCGAATTACGAAGCCTTAAAGACATTCGTGTTTTTGAATTCTTTGATTTTATCTCTTTGGATGATGGTGAATTACCAATCGAATTAATCTACAATTCCGTTTTAAAAGGCGATACCGATTTTAAAAGAACTTTTCTATTAGAAAACGGTTCGATTGTTTATAAAAACAATTCCCAAAAATTAGACTATAAACAATTGGAAGTTGGCACACCAGATTACAGTGATTTGTTGCTAGGCACTTATATTTCTGTTATTGAAATTGCCAACCCGATGCACAGTTTGTGGAGTGATGGCAGGTGGAATAAACWCACCATGGCACATGGTTGTTACTGGGGGAAATGTACTTTTTGCGATATCTCTTTAGACTACATTAAAATATACGAACCCGTTGCTGCGAGTACTTTGGTTGATAGAATGGAAACAATTATTGCCCAAACTGGAGARACCGGATTTCACTTTGTTGATGAAGCTGCACCACCTTCTTTGATGAAAGCCTTGGCGCTAGAAATTATAAAAAGAAAAGTGACCGTTACTTGGTGGACGAACATTCGGTTTGAGAAAAACTTTTCACAAGATCTTTGTTTACTGCTAAAAGCATCWGGATGCATTGCCGTTTCTGGTGGATTGGAAGTTGCRTCWGATAGATTATTAAAATTGATTGATAAAGGAGTATCGGTGGCACAAGTCGCTGAGGTAACCAAAAACTTTACCAGCGCCAATATTATGGTACATTCTTATTTAATGTATGGCTATCCAACACAAACAATTCAAGAAACGGTAGATAGTTTAGAAATGGTGCGTCAACTTTTCGAAATAGGTGTTTTGCAATCTGGATTTTGGCATCAATTTGCACTTACAACACATAGTCCTATTGGAATAAACCCTAAGGATTATGGAGTAACACCAAAATATAAAGACATTACTTTTGCGRATAATGATGTCGATTTTACGGATACTACAGGAATCGATCATTCAAAATTTAGTTTCGGATTGAAAAAATCACTCTTTAATTTTATGCACGGAATAGGGTTTGAACTTCCGTTACAAGATTGGTTTGACTTTAAAATTCCTACTACAAAAATAAGCCCTAATTTTATTGATGACGCTCTTAAAACTACAACTCAATTCAATATAAAATACTCAGCAAAAGTTATTTGGCTAGGAACGACTCCTTTAATAAAAGAAATCTCAAAAACAAANCGAGGAGTTACACGCGTACAATTGGAATTGATATTTCATGACCTTACCGAAACGTATCGGATTAAATTAGAAAAAGAAAAAGGACTTTGGTTATTAGAAATATTGGAGAAAATAAGACCTCAAAAGGAGTTGCTTAGTTTCGGGAAATTAAAACTAGATTTCGAAACACATTTTGAAGATTTTGAATTATTCTGGTATTCTAAATCAGTNAATGTGCTGCGATCTCATGGATTGTTGGTGCTGTAAACTAATCAAAAAAGAAGGGATGTACACTCCTATACTTTTCTCAGAATCTCATTCTAATACAGAATATTAAGACTATTTTTGCCGCTGTAAAAGCGTAGCAGTTTATTTATAGTTAAAGTACTGCTCGTTAAATTTTATAATGCCATGGCAAATCAACAAAAAGGACAAGAAGAAATTCTTCACAAATTAAATATCGCAGCATTGAATCCGATGCAGGAAGAAGCATTAACGACTATTGATGCGAATGCAGACACCATCATTTTATCGGCAACAGGAACTGGTAAAACTTTGGCTTTTGCGCTGCCATTGTTAAATACTTTGGATAGAGATTGTAAAGAAATTCAAGCTTTGATATTGGTTCCATCACGAGAATTGGCTATTCAAATTGAGCAAGTCATTCGCTCAATGGGATCGGGATATAAAGTAAATGCGGTGTATGGAGGCAGATCGATGTCTAAAGACAAAATCGAGATAAAACATGTACCAGCAATTTTAATAGGAACTCCAGGGAGAATTGCAGATCATTTTAGCAACAATCGTTTTTCAAAAGAGAGTATYAAAACACTGATTTTAGATGAGTTTGATAAATCGCTAGAAGTTGGTTTTGAATATGATATGAAAGGAATTATCAAGCAATTACCAAACTTGAATAAGCGTATTTTAACATCAGCAACGCAAGGCGTTAAGATTCCAGATTTTGTTGGACTTGAAAATCCAAAAATGATTAATTACTTGGGAACACACGTTTCTAAATTGACAGTAAAAACAGTCATTTCTCCGAGTAAGAATAAATTGAATACGTTACTACATCTACTAAATCATATCGGTCAGGAGCAGGGAATTGTTTTCTGTAATTTGAAAGATAGTATTCAGGGAGTGAGTGCTTTTTTAGAAAGCAAGAATATAAAACATGGGTGTTTTAATGGCGGAATGGAGCAAAAAGATAGAGAGCGTTCTTTGATTAAATTCAGAAATGGAACCAATCAATTGTTAGTTGCTACAGATTTAGCCGCAAGAGGAATTGATGTTCCCGAAATGAAATTCATTATTCATTATCAATTACCGATGTTTAAAGAAGAATTTATCCATAGAAACGGACGTACGGCAAGAGTTTCTTCAAAAGGAACTGCCTATGTTATCAAGTGGAAAGACGAAGCATTGCCTGATTTTATCAGAAATGCGGAGGTGCAAGACATCTCTAAACAAGCCCCTCGGAAGCCTGTTTTTTGGCAGACAGTATTTGTATCTGGAGGAAGAAAAGATAAAATATCAAAAGGAGATATTGCAGGTTTGTTTTTAAAACAAGGAAACCTCACCAAAGATCAATTGGGTTTGATTGAACTAAAAAATGATTGTGCTTTTGTCGCTATTCCGGTATCGATTGCTGAATCTGTTGTTGAAAAACTGAACAACTCTCGATTGAAGAAGAAAAAGGTTCGCGTGACCGTTATTTAATGCCAAATTAACGTCAGGAGGAAGACTTAATATAATGATTACACTATTATAAATAACTGTTTAGTTTGCAATTGTCACTGTGAATCTTACTTTTTTGTAAAATGTGGCAGTCTTTTTATTAATGAACAAATTGCCACTTTTTCTTCGAAGAATCGCAATGACGAACTTGATTGGTGCATAGAAATTTAATGTGACATTATATACTTCTCAATTCGTATAATTCCACCAAACAATAAAAAACTTTTGAAGGTTTCCATTCGGAAATTTAATCCAACRTAAAGGCGCTGTTTTGTTACTTATAATTTGATGAATTTCTTTTGAAAACTTCGCGTAAATTAACCATGGTACTTGAGTTTGAACTTCTAACAACCAATTTATTTTTGATGGAATGTAAAATTTGCAATTTGCGAATTGTTCTATTTCAGAAATATGGATATAAAATCCGTTGAGGCATTCCTTATTTAAGAGCGTAAACGAAACTTCTTTTTGATACGGAACAAAAAGTTGCGCTTTAAACAAAACGAACTGTTGCAATTCAGTCACTTCTAAATTCAGTACATCTAAAATTGGTTTCGCAAGCGGATTGTAGAGTAGGGGAAGTTGCTTTTCTTTTAGTTTGGTCAATTTTGAAATTAGACTATCATTTCGATTCGGGCCAATCCAATGCTCCAATTCAGTAGTACCCATTTGTTCATCATGTAAATAAAATTTATAAACGATTTCTAGATGGATTGGATTTCCATCCAATTTTAGAATACAATCAAATTCGCCAATGGTGATTTTTTCATTCTGCACCTGTATATTTTCTATCAAAATATCAATTGCTTTGTCTTGTTTTAATTGATGACTTACAAATCGTTCTACACGTTTTCCTAATCGTAAATTGTTGAGAATTGTTTCATTAAAAGTTGTTATTTTTTTAGTTGGAAGATTCAACTGTTTCAAACCGAATATAGGATTAGTCCAAAGCAAAGAGGTTTTTAAATATCCTTGGTATTGTGCTTGTCTATTTTTTAATGTTATTTCCATTGAAATGCGAATGTACATTAATTTGTTTTTTATCAGTAAGTGAATGGAGATAAAGTATATTTGCAATCTTAATTTTTGGAATGGAAAATAATATAAAAGATACTCAAATTACTTCGAAAGAAATTGATGAATGCATTGCTGTATTGGAAAGTTTAAATGCAAACACCAATGAGATTTTTGAAATTCCGAAAGACAAAAGAACCGCATTGATAAAAGCCGCAGGATTGTTTTCGAGACCAAGCCGCGAAGAGTTTGCTCGCCGGAAAAAAGATGCAAAGAAAAATGAAAAACGTAAAAAAGCGGCGAGAGATCGGCATGCTCGGAAAGAAACCGGAATACGATATGCAAGAGAAGCAGATGTATTTATGGCTCCAAAATTACTAGCAGCAGCCGATTTGGCAAACAAGGAAATGCCTGATTTAAAATCTCCCAGAGCATGTTATGTGTGTAATTCTAAATTCACCAAGTTGCATCATTTTTATGATACCATGTGTACGGATTGTGGAGATTTAAACTATGCAAAACGTTTTCAAAATGCAGATGTAAAAGGACAAGTGGCAGTGATTACGGGTTCTCGTTTAAAAATTGGATATCATATTACCTTGATGTTATTGCGTGGTGGCGCAACGGTAATTGCCACAACTCGTTTTCCGGTAGACTCTGCTTTGCGATTCTCAAAAGAGGATGACTTTATGGAATGGGGGCATCGGTTAAAGATTCATGGATTGGACTTAAGACATATACCAAGTGTAGAGATCTTCTGTAATTTTATTGAGCAGAATTATCCGAAGTTAGATATCCTAATCAACAATGCAGCGCAAACTGTGAGGCGACCTTCTGGGTTTTATTCGCATTTAATTCCGAATGAAGAACGCTCATTTGAATCGTTACCACAATTTGCAAAAGATGTACTGTCAGACCATAACAGTTGTTTAGATGAACTAAAGGTGTTGACATCTGGAGCATCATCAAACAAAAATATGCCTGTGAGTTGGCATGGGCCAGAACCAGGGATTGGCTTGAGATCATCAGCAAAATTATCGCAGATTCCGTATAGTTTTGATGCGAGTTTGGTGACACAAGAAGTGTTTCCGGAGGGAGAACTAGATGCTGATTTACAACAAGTAGATTTACGAAAAACGAATAGTTGGCGTTTAAAATTAGGCGCTATCGAAACTACAGAGATGGTAGAGGTACAATTGGTGAACTCCGTTGCGCCGTTTGTGTTGTGCAATCGATTATCCGAAGTGATGAAAAAAGATAGTACGGGGCAAAAGCACATCATCAATGTATCAGCAATGGAAGGGAAATTCCATCGATTTTTTAAAGAGTCTAGACATCCGCATACCAATATGGCAAAGGCAGCATTGAATATGTTAACGCATACGGCATCGGGAGAATTAGCGAAATTCGGCATCTTTATGAATGCTGTTGATACGGGTTGGGTTACGGATGAAGATCCTGCAGAAATGTCTAAAATGAAACAAGAAGTACATGATTTTCAGCCACCGTTAGATATTGTAGATGGTGCTGCGAGAGTTATGGATCCGTTGTTTGATGGAATCAATACAGGTAAACATTGGAGTGGTAAGTTTTTAAAGGATTATTTCCCTATTGATTGGTAATTAAAGAGGACTATTTTATGAGTAAAGATTTGTAAAGCGAATAACTTTGTTTAGTGATAAATGAGGTTGCTTTTTTACTATTAACCGTAAAATAAATTATAAAATTCAAATTGATATTCATTATTTATTCTATATTTAGTTTCTAAAAAAATATAGAATATCTAATGATAATATTTCCTCTACTTGCTGGAACTTTAGCATCTATTTTGCACGTTATTTCTGGGCCAGATCATTTAGCAGCAGTCACTCCTTTAGTCATAGAAGCCAAGCGAAAAGCTTGGAGAATTGGTTTGTCTTGGGGTTTAGGACATTTAATAGGAATGTTACTTATTGGTATCCTATTTTTATTGTTTAAAGATTTTATTCCTGTTGAAGCAATTTCTGAATATAGTGAGCAAATGGTTGCTATTGTTTTAATTGGAGTAGGGTTTTGGGCGTTTTATAGAATTTTTAAAACCTCAAAAACTCACCAACACCCACACATTCATACTGAAAATGAAGCCTACATTCACATTCATAAACATCAGCACGATCATAATGAAGCGCATCAACACACACATAAAAAAGTAGTAAAGCAAAATATTATTTCTTCCTTCGGAATTGGTTTTTTACACGGTTTAGCAGGCGTTGCTCACTTTTTATTGTTGTTACCTGTTTTAGGGTTTGATGATAAACTAGAAGGTATGCAATACATTATTGGCTTTGCTATTGGAACCGTTTTAGCAATGAGTGCCTATGCTTTAATACTTGGGAAAATAGCCACATATTCTAAACAACAGCACAACGAAACATTTTTTAAAGGAATTCGTTTTGCAGGTGGATTATTTGCAATTGTGATAGGGTTTTATTGGTTGTACTTGAGTTTCAACTAAAACTTATATCTCTAAAATATTCTTAATCTCACAAATTACAATTCTGTGATTTCCTGTATCTGCTATGTACAAGCTATCTTTTTCGGTAGTGATTGAAAACGGCCAATAAATAGCACTTTTTGTGCCTAATAAATTTTCTTTAAAATCACTACTTGTATTAAAATCAGTCCTTCCGATTACAAAATTGGCATCTTCATTATTTTTTGTTGGTATATTATTGAAGCCTAATAACCTGCTATTTCCGGTGTCGTTTACTAAAATTCCATCTTTATAAAAGCACGCATCATACGTCCAATTTAAGGTGTTTTTTTCTGGTGATAACCTGAATTGATTTTGTCCACAAGCATCAAAATTTTCTTGTCCGATAATAACGTCTGCTTGTTTGTTAAATGCTTCATTTTTATCATTCCAGATTAAAACCCTGTAAAATTGAGTATCAGCAATCGCTAAATTTCCTTTATCGTTTACTTTAATAGAATAGGGCCAAATTGGTTCATTATTTTCGTAATCGCGGGTATTAAAATTTGATTTCCCCATTACGTTATCTGCTTTTGTATAATTTTTAGTAGGAATCGTGTCRAAAAATAATACTCTTCGGTTTCCAGTATCTGCWATCCAAAGCGAWTTGCCATYAGAAAAAACACCGTAAGGCCARTTTAAAGTTTGTGAAGTKGGATCGTTTCCAATTKYACCATTTGGTAAATTAGAATTAAAATCTTTTTGTCCTAAAACCACATCTGCTGGTTGCGCATTTTTAGTCGGAATGGTATGCCAAATCAATACGCGATGGTTCCAAGCATCGGCAACAATCAATTTTTTTCCATCGCTCCAAATACCCGAAGGATATAATAAGGTATTTTCGTTTACCTCTCCACCGGCATTTCTACCAATTTCATCTACTTCGGATTGTCCTAAAATTATATCTGGTTCTTGATATTCTGTTGTTGGTATGGTGTTCCAAATAAAAATTCTGTTTCTTGCGGTGTCTGAAACAAACAACATATTATTTGCCACAAACACACCACGAGGTGCCAAAAAAGGATTGTCTTTTGAGCCTTTAAAAAGTCTAGCGTTTTTTATTTTATTTCCTAGTGTATCAAAATTCATATTTAACAAATTCTTGGTAATTGTTCTCCCGGAAGCATACTCACCACTCGCTTACCACCAATAGCACTTTCCATAATCACTTGTTTTGGGTGTTCTGCAACGACTTCTCCAATAATTTTCGCATTGATTCCGTTTTCATCTTGTTGAAGTGTCTTTAAAAATTTGTCTGCAATACTTGCATCTACAAAACTTAAAAATAACCCCTCATTCGCTACATATAGAGGATCTAAACCTAAGAGTTCGCAAGCTGCATATACTTGTTCATTTATGGGTAAATCGTTTTGTTTTAATTCAATTCCTATTTTAGAGGATAAGGCTAATTCTTTTAACACTGTTGCTACACCACCACGAGTTGGGTCGGTTAGTAAGTGAATGTCATTTCCAAATTTTTCAATTAAATTGATAATGGTATGATTCAAATTATTTGTATCACTCAAGATTTCTGAATCAAATTCTAATCCTTCTCTAACAGACATTATTGCCATTCCGTGGGAAGCAATATTTCCGCTAATAATGATTTTATCTCCAGTTTTAATGTTCTTCTCACTAATATTTGCTTTTGTATGAATGTTACCAATTCCAGAAGTATTGATAAATATTTTATCGCCTTTTCCTTTTTCTACTACTTTGGTGTCGCCAGTAACTACCTGAACTCCTGCTTTTTCGCAAGCAAATTTTATAGCAACTAAAATCTCCCAAAACTCAGTCATTTTCAGGCCTTCTTCAATAATAAAACTCAAGGATAAATATTTGGGAATTGCTCCACACATTGCTAAATCATTAACAGTACCATTTACTGCTAATTCGCCAATATTTCCGCCTGGAAAAAAGATAGGGGATACCAAAAAACTATCTGTAGAAAAAGCCAACTTCCCATTCATTTCTATAAAAGCACCATCGTGCCGTTCGTCTAAAATATCGTTGCTCAATAAATCGAAAACACCTGTGTCTAAAAGTTTATTAGTTAAAACACCACCAGACCCGTGACCTAAAGTTATGACATCAAAATCCAACTTTGGCATCGGACATTGCAATTGCATTTTTATTGGTTTTTTACTGCTCATTTTTGTCTTTGTATTGTATGTTTTCCCATTTACGCTTTCGGTAAATAGATCTTCTGTTTTTGTATAAATCAGTTATATCATCACTATTTTCATTCTGAATTTTATGAACAAAATTGTAGCGTTTTTCATTGTAATTCCAATCATTATCATAGAAATTAGCTTTCATTTTCACTAATTCTTCTTTTCGATAAGCTGCCAGCGGTTTGTTCATTTCATCCTTTCTACGTTGAAATTGCTTCGCCTTTAAAAGTTTATCAAAATAGGATAAATTAAGGATACCTTCTGCTTGCTGTTGTACAAATTTCACAAACTCTTTATTGGTTTCTCCATAAAAATTATCTATCAATCCAATATCTTTTGCTACGGAAACTCCCCAAGGCAAACACTCTTCTGTAAATTTTAGGGCTTTATCAATTCCTATACGCTTCGGTAGGAGGTAGGTCCAATATTCTGAGCCATATAATCCCATATTTTTGGTATGTGGATTTAATACAATACCATTTCTTGCTAGTAATTTATCACCAGAAAGCGCTAACGAAACGCCTCCAGCACCAGCATTACCTTGCAAAGCACAAATTATATAATGTTCTGTAGAATTGATGATTTCAAGAATTAAATTATCAATTGCATTGATGTTTTCCCAAGATTCATCTGCCGAATTTTTAGCATTTTCAATTATGTTTAGGTGAATTCCGTTAGACCAAACGTCTTTTCCGCCCATTAAAACGAGAAGTTTTACTCTTTTTTTTGCTTCGATGATGGTTTCTCTCAATCGATTGCATTGGTTTGTGTCCATTGCGCCATTATAAAAATTGAAATGAATGTAACCAATGTTATTTTTTTCTTCAAAATGTATTTCTTGCCACGTTTGGTGATYTATTTCTTCAAAAGAAGAGTAGTTAGAAACAGGAATCTCTTTTGATAAATCGTCCATAGCAACCGTTGCAGGTAGTTTAATACTTCCTTTTTCAGCATTCTTTAAATGTGTTATCCAAATCGCATTGTTTTTTGTTGCTACACAAATCGCATTGTTTCTTTGTGCTATAATTTCRCCYGCATTTCCTTTTAAKYTTTCTTCTAAATGTRCTCCATAACAATAATAWTYWKCATYAAAWARYKYWATYTTTACTCCTGGYGAACTATCKGCTGCRTTTATTTTTCTRATRATWGWTTYWGWWTCWTCWTCCCAAGAAAAYTGAAAATCWTYTTGWKWSGTTTTRTTATTCCATTTTCCTTTTATTKYWGGATTTRWATARTCTAATYTTTYWGKWWTAAAWTYWKKATTMTKAAAAYTYTCTAATGCTTGTAAAATTCCTTTTGCTGCTGCTTGCGTAACTTCGTTTCTATAGATTTCACCTTTAGAAACATTTCGCATTTCAAATGCATTCGTTGCCCAAATATCACCTGCATCTATTTTTTCAACGGCTTGTAATATAGTAACTCCCCATTTTTCTTGATGCTGTAAAATTGCCCAATCTAAAGACGAAGCACCACGGTCTCCTTTTATTCCAGGATGGACTATGAAGCAAATGTATTTTTTATAAATAGCAGTAGGAATTTTTGACGTTAAAAAAGGACAAATAATAAGGTCTGGTTTATAATTATCAACCGCTTCAATCATATTCTCTGAAGTGGAAGCAATGTGTACTTGCACTTCGTGATTAAGTCTATCTAACTCAATCCATAATCGTTGTGCCATACCATTAAAAGCCGTTGTGATAAATTGAATTTTCATTTATTATAAATAAATAACCCTGTAAATCTGGAATTCAATTCCGGATTTACAGGGTTAAATTAATGCTTATTTTAACTTTCTACCAAGCCAGAATAATGAAAATAGGCAGCACAAGCACCTTCACTACTTACCATTGGTGCACCAAGCGGATTGGTAGGTTTGCATTTTTTACCAAATTCTGGACATTCAAAAGGTTTTTTTATGCCTTTCATTATTTCGCCAGCAATACAATCTTGATTTTCTTCGGCTTCAATAATATCAATTGTGAATTTTTTAGTCGCATCAAAATCAGCATATTTTTCTTTTACTTGATAACCACTCATAGGTATAACTTCCATTCCTCTCCATAATCTATCAGTAATTTCAAACACTTCATAAATTATTTTTTGTGCTTCTAAATTCCCTTCTTCTCTAACAATACGAGCATATTGATTCTCAACTTCTGCTTTTTTCTGTTCTAATTGTCGAACAACCATTAAAATTCCTTGTAATACATCCAAAGGTTCAAAACCTGTTACTACAATGGGTACTTTGTATTTTTCTACCAAGGGATAATATTCAAAATTACCCATAATAGTACAAACGTGTCCTGCTGCTAAAAATCCGTCARTATGACTATCTGGATCTTCCATAACACATTCAATTGCTGGAGGAACCAACACGTGAGATGCTAAAATGGAATAATTTTTTAAACCTTTTCTATGAGCGTGAATTACCGAAAGTGCATTTGCAGGAGCCGTAGTTTCAAAACCTACTGCAAAAAACACTACGTCTTTATCTGGATTATTTTCTGCAATAGTAACGGCTTCTAATGGTGAGTATAAAATACGTACATCACCACCTTCGGCTTTGGCTTCTAACAAACTTTTTTCAGAACCAGGAACGCGTAACATATCTCCAAAAGAACATAAAATGACATTCTCATCTAATGCCAAATACACTGCTTTATCAATTAAATGTAAAGGTGTAACGCAAACAGGACAACCTGGACCGTGAATCATTGTTACTTCTTTGGGCAACATATCTATGATTCCGTTTTTGACTAAACTATGTGTTTGTCCACCACAAACTTCCATAATTCTCCAATCTTGAGTTACGGATTTCTTTATTTCAGCGAGATACTCTTTTGCTAATTCAGGATCTCTATATTCGTTCATATACTTCATAATAGTATCCTTTTTATAAATTAATTGTCTTCTTTTTTAGTAACTTCATCTAAAGAGATTTCACCAGAAGTTGTTTCTTCTGGTATGTAATTATCTACATCAACCAAATCGCCTAATTCACCAATTTCCTTAAGGTATTTAAAAGTTTTTTTCGCTTCTTCTTCGTCAACTTTACTAATAGCAACACCAACGTGAACCAACACATAATCACCAATATTTGCTTCAGGTAACATTTCAAGGCTTGCTTCTTTGGTAATTCCTCCAAAATTAATTTTCGCCATTCGTAAGGCACCACCATATTGTAGTTCAATGCTTTTTATTTTTCCTGGAATTGCTAAACACATATTACTTTAGTTTTTAATATTTTGATGATACATTAATTGTCCGAATGAAATATTCTCATCATTGGGAGACAATTTACAATTAAATTTTAAATCTATATTCTGAATTATTGCCATTTCAGAAAGCATTTTCACAAGTATAGAGTTTTGAAAAACACCACCACTGCAAGCAATTATTTTGATTTCGTTTTTTAAGGCTTCGTTTATAATGATTTTCGCCAAAGTAAATATAAAACTCGTAGCAATATAAGCCTTTGAAGAGCCATCAATTTTGTAGGATTTTATGATGATTTGCAGTATTAATTTCGAAGGAATCGTGTCGTGATTTTTATATTCTAACAAATCTACATAATTCTTATTTTTATARGWATTTGCACAATTCTCTAACARCATWGCTGCTTCTGCTTCATAMGAGTTTAYATCTAWWAWRTCTAAAGCCGAWGCMACWGCATCAAAYAACCTKCCAACGGATGATGTTTTKARMGTATTRWTTTSTAAWKTTTTWKRATATATYTTCCATTCKGTTGMWGWAAATTTATYTTTAATYAAAYYTSKYRTRTCKTCATTTAAYAAACTAAATAATGAYAARCGWGGTTCTTTTGCCATTTTATCGTTGGCAATCCAGTCAAAATATTCAAAATGATTTGTTCTAACAATTTTTTGGTTTTGATATATAAAAAACTCACCTCCCCAAATATGGTTATCATCTCCTAATCCTGTGCCATCCCAAACAACTCCTAAAATTTCTTCTTTAGAGTTAAATAGATCATGCTCTCCCAAAACACTTGCGAAGTGTGCTTTATGATGCTGAATTTCTATAAGTTCTGAATTGTTTTTCAATGCCAATTCCTTTCCTAAAATACTACTTTGATATTGTGGATGTTTATCCACAAGAATAGTTTTTGGTTTTGAATTGAATAAATTTTCATATTGAAAAATTGTTTGTTTATAACGTTCTAAAACCTCATAATTATCTAAATTTCCAAAATACTGACTTACATACGTATGTGTGTTCGGAATAAATGAGAAAGTACTTTTTAAATGCGCTCCCATTGCTAAAATGGGTTCTGTGTTTTTAGTTACTACTTCTAAATAATTTGGTGCTAATCCACGTGAACGTCTTAAAATAATTTGTGTGTCATCTACAAATTTCACAACTGAATCATCTTGTGGGAATTCAATATTTAAATTATGATGCAAAAAATAATCTGCTACATTTTTTAGTTTTTCTTGTGCTTCTTTTTCTTCTGAAATAATTGGCGAACCGTGCATATTTCCGCTTGTTGCAATAATTGGTTTTTTTAGTTCTTGCAATAGTAATTCCAATAACGAAGAGGAGGGAAGCATTACACCTGTTTGCTTGAGATTTGGTGCAATTGCATTAATTGAAATGTTAGTGCTTTTGGTATTCTGTAAAAGAACTATTGGCGCAATTCTACTTTGCAAAGCAGATTCTTCATTTTTTGTAATCTCAAAATCGGTTTTTATTGTTTCTATCGTAGGATATAAAACCGCAAAGGGTTTGTTTGGTCGTAGTTTACGATTTCGCAATTGTTTAATTGCTTCTTTGTTTGTAGCATCACAACATAGTAAATAACCATTGGTGTTTTTTATGGCAATAATTTTTCCTTCGGTAATAAATTGTGCTGTTTTTCGAATGATTTTTTGTTGMTTCKYTWCRRYKWMMYTWYCSTSGTYMTTAAGTAATTGTAATGTAATTCCGCATTTACCACAACTATTGGTTTGCGAATGAAACCGCTTGTTAGTTGGATTGGTATATTCCTCTTTACATTGGCTACACATTTCAAAATTGGAAAGTGTTGTATTTGTTCTCTCAAACGGAAACTTAGTAGTTATAGCGTAACGTGGTCCACAATGTACACAGGTAGTAAAAGCGTATTTATAACGTCTATTATTTCTGTCTTTTATTTCTTCTTTACAAGTTGTACAAACAGCAAAATCTGGTGTTAGCGGAATGTTTATTTGCTCTTTACTTTCCGAAGCAATAATAGTGAAATCCGTATATTCTTTATATTCAATTTCTTCAATAGAATGTGTTGTAATGATGGAAACTTCAGGTCTTTCTTTTAGGATTTGATCTACAAAATACGTTGCTTTTTCTTTAGAAGTATTTACATGAATAATAACACCATTTGCATTATTAGAAACGCTTCCAACAAGATTATTCTCAACTGCTAAATTGTAAACAAATGGTCGAAATCCAACACCTTGTACACGACCATTAATTTGTATTTGAAAGGTTTCTATATGCACAAATTGTTATGAATTTTGTTTTTGTTGTATTTTTTCTAATAGCCAATCACACCACTCGTCAATACCTTCTCCATTTAACGCCGAAATTTGAATGACTTCCAATTCGTGATTGACTTCCAAAGCATCTTTAGTAACTGCTTCTACCGAAAATGGTAAATAGGGAAGGAGGTCACTTTTAGAAACTAGCATCATATCACTTGTTAAAAACATACGTGGATATTTTTTTGGCTTGTCATCGCCTTCGGTTGTAGCCATAAGTGTAACTCTGTAATCTTCGCCCAAATCAAAAGAAGCAGGACACACCAGGTTTCCAACATTTTCGATAAATAAAAGGTCAATATCTTCTAGTTTGTATTCGGGTAATACTTGATGTATCATTTGTGCCTCTAAATGGCAAATTCCGCCAGTAACAATTTGTAAGGCTTGGATTCCAGATTCGCGAATTCGTATAGCATCACGTTCAGTTTCTAAATCACCAACCATTACTGCCATTGTGATTTTGTCTTTTAACATTTCGGCAGTTTTTTGCATTAAAGTGGTTTTTCCACTTCCAGCAGAAGATGTAATATTTATTAAAAGCGTCTTGTTTTTAGCCATTTCATTACGGATAATGTCAGCAACATAATCGTTTGCTTTTAATAAATTTATATTGGTGTTTTCACATTGAACCGTTCCTCTGGCTGCTTTTGTTGATTTTTCTATGCTCATTTTGATAATTTTTTAGGTGAAAGTTCTTTTAAGAAATAATTGTATGCTAAAGTTAATGCTAAAATAAATAAGGCGGCTACAACCCCAATAATAACATCAAAAAATGGTTTAACAGATAATGATACTCTAATTAATATAGTTGCCAATACAAATGCAGAATACCTAAATATTTTATAATAATTAACAGTATATCGCAGCGCTATAAGTACAATAATAATATCGCTAAATATTAATACGGTATAAAATGTTTTAAATGAATGCAAATAGGCACCTGTTGTTATTAAGGCTTTTATATCCATATATCCAACAATTGCGAAGGCAACTAAAAGAAATAGCGCCAACAATTTCTTTAAGCGTATAAATTGTTCTTGGTCATCTTCGGTATGCGTAAGTTTTATATGCTTTTGCAGTTTATACGTATAACCCAAAACAGCAAATATTGCAATTGCTCCGAATCCGTAAATACTCATATTCAAAAGTGGTTCTTTAATGTTTAACCACGTAAAATCAGACCCTATATGGCTAAATTCCTTAAAACCATCACGTAAAAATATTAATGACAACAATTCAAATTGTTTACCAACAGATTTTGCAACGGACTTTGGAAGCATAAATATTAGTCCGAAAAGTTCAGTAATAAGTAGCATTGTAAAAACAATCTCTATGGAAAAGAATGGGTTTTTAAATTGATTTGTAAAATGACCTAAGGTTATATAATCATTAATAACCAAGACACTTAATAAAGTACAAATAATAAAACTTGCAACAAGAACAACACTCGTCAAATAGAGACTGTTTTTGCTCTCCCAGAGCAATTTTAGTCTCTCGTAGAATACGTTTGTATGTATTAAGAATCGTTTTAGCATTTTGTTTAATCGTCAAATTCTACTTTGTGTATGAGCATTTCTTCGCCTTGAATTAAATTTTTACTTGGTCTTTCACATTTTTCACACAAAAATCGATAATTTTCTACTTCAGTTATATGATTACAAGTTTCACATTTAATTTTTATATCGGTAGATTCAATATGTAATTTAACAGCATGAAACCGAGTACCACAATAGTTTTTTGCTGTATAAGCATTATGTAAAAGACGAGGTTCAATATTTGACAACTTACCTACTTTTAAATAAATAGCAGACATTTTATCTAATTTTTCTTCTTCAAACTCCATTTCTAAAGTTTTCATAATACTATTTACGATAGATGTTTCGTGCATAATTAACTGATAACTGATTTTAATTTATGTAATTTTTCTAATTGTTCGTCCGCTTTAGCAAGCAATATTTTATCGGTCACCAAAGTCTTTATTTCATTAACTTTTCCAAACATTTCGTCATAACTTTTAAGTTCATCTTCATTGGTTTCATTATGAATTAACCAATATAATTCCAGTTGATTCAATAAAGACAAAGCACGTTCAAAAGGATAATCTGATACAGATCTAATAGTTAAAGCTTCTTCAAACATTGCAAAGGCTTTGTCTAAATTACTATGTAGTTTTGCTTCCGGAAAACCCATTAAAGCCGTTGCATAATTATGAGAAACCATTGCGTATTGATATGGAAACTCATCTTTGTTATAAAACCCTAAGGCTTCTTTAAATGATGATGCACAAAAGGCTGTCCAGATTGGTTTTTCTTGATCGGATACTTTTATTTCAGAATAAATTAAGGCTAAATTATGATGAATGTCAGCAAATTTTTGCGGATGCGTGTCTCGCTTAAAAACTTTTAAAGCATTCTGAAATGTGTTTATGGCTGGTTTGTAATATTGCGGACTTCCATTTTTAGACCAATTATAAAGAAGTGTTGCTTTTTGAAGTGTTGCTTCACCTAAAAATTCAGGAATATCGGCCTCTGTAAAATATAGAATTGCTTTACTTATTAAATTTTTAGATTTTATAAATTCATTTTGATAATTAGCGATTTCTGAAGCGCCAATCAAAACTAAACCAGCATTCACTTTTAAATCGTTTTTTTCTAAAAAAGAAATGCTTTTTTCTTGCAAACCAATAAGTTCTTGAAGTGCTTCTTGATTATAAGGAATCGTCAATTGTTTTGTTAAACAATTAATTAACAATAAATGAAGTGCATTTTTTTGTTCAGCAGTTTCTGCTTTAGACAAAACAGAACGCAATAATTTTTCGCCATCAGCGGCTAAATTATTATCAAGTAATAAATTGACGTATTGTTTTACAGAGAACAATTTATCTTCGTTTAATTTTCCTGTTTTAATGGCTTCTTCATAAATAGTCTGTAGTGTGTTAATGTCTATATTTTCATCTACAGTTCCAAAATTATAAGCAATGGCTAAATTATGATTTGATGTGTTTTTTAAAAATTGAATTTGATCTTTAGTTATAGGGTATCCAAATTGAAGGTTAGCGACAATTAATAAATGTTGGTGCAACTCATCAGATTCTAATAAGAATTCAAATGCCTTTTGCATATTTCCTAATTTATAGAAAACAATGCCTAAAAGATTATTTTTTGTAAGTTCTAGAGTAGGGAATAGGTACGGAAACTCTGTATCATTCCAATCAATCACTGGTGTTAAGGTATCATTTTCGACTCTAATGGTTGTATTGGTGATTTCTAAATTAAAATCACCTACGGTAACTAATTCCGATAATCTATCGATAGAATTGATACAGTCTTCAATAAATTCTTTTTTAGTTGTTGTTAATATCGTAATCATTTTTATTTGCTTTTTGCGTACCACGACTATCTTTTGCAGCGGTTTTTTGCATATAATTTGCATTGATTTCGGCTAATCTTTTAGATCTAAAATCATTTATTCTTTTTACTAAAATACGTTTTGGATCTTTGGTATCTATAAAAACTAAGGAAACCTCCCATCTACCAGAAATATATGTTATTTTGGTTTGCACTTCAGCATTTAAAAGCCAATCGTCTTTTGGGGTGTTTCTTTTACTCATGATAAATTTACTTTTATCAATTTTGTTTTTTCAATAATTTCAAATTCTAATACTCTATCATTTGTGTCTAAATCCTCATCAATTAATATTTCACGAATTGCTAATGTTCTATCGCCTTTTAAATTACGAGATTTTAACAAAAACTGTGTTGGTTCATACATTTTTACAAACCATTGGCTACTTACAGGCGTAATTAATAGTCGTTCTTGGTCTGGTAAATATTTTATATATGCATAGWGAATGTCTTCAAAAATGGTTTCAACCAAATCACTYTCTAAATAAATATGCGATGATTTTAAAACGATTTTACTCATAATTACATCACTTCAATTTGCTTGAGCTCTTCCATTATGTGGTCAAATACTTTGTCTCCAGCATCTTGTGCTGTTTTACTTAAATGGATATCCATTTTTGTTTCTTCAATAGCAATTAAATACACTTGAATATCTTCAGGATAATCTTCTCTTAATATTTTTTTGGCATAAGACAGCGCTTGATCCCATTTAATACTATGTAAAAATACTAAAGGATCATCTTCTGGAGTTCTTAAAACTTCAGCGGCAGGAACTTTAAAAATAGTTCCAATTGGCTCCTTGGTATTTATAACAGCATCGACTAAAATAATTTTATCGTGTCCTTTTAACCCAAATAAAACTTCAAAAGCACCTGTACCCATATCAAAAATACTGATATCAGCATTACCTTTTAATTCCTTCTGTAGTTTTTCAATTACATAAATGCCAACAACATCATCACTACGTACAGGATTACCAAACCCCATTATTGCTACTTTACTCATTATATATATTATAGAAAAACTTACCCAAAAAGTATTTYTGGGTAAGTTTTTAAATTTAAACTATTTATGTTTTTAAAGTTTGAACCTAGATAGTTCTACACCAGATTTTTCATCGTGAGCGTGTACTGTACACACCATACAAGAATCAAATGAACGTGCTACAATTCCAACTTCAACTGGATCTGATGGATCATCGATAGATATTCCTTCAAGAGCTGCTTCAATAGGTCCTGGATTTCCACCATTATCATTTGGCCCAATGTTCCAAGTAGTTGGAGCCATAACCTGATAATTCTTAATTACACCATCTTCTAATTCTATCCAATGTGCCAAAGCACCCCGTGCCGCTTCGGTTGCACCGAAACCTTTACCGTTAGGTTTTTCAACTGGTTTGATGTAGAATTCAGCATCTAAATCAATTTCAGACAACCATTGTTCTATAAACTTATAAATACGTGGTGCTTCGTGCACACGTGCTAATACTCGTGTAAATACACTTGCTCCACCTAATTTTTTATAAGCATCAATAAAGAAAGGGTCTTTAATTTGATGGTCTTTATTGTTAGGATTACCATTCATTATGCAACGTGCCATTGGTCCTGCTTCAACAACGTGACCGTCATATCTTGGTGCTTTTGACCAAGAATATTTTCCGTCAAAGTCAGATTCGTGCAATGTTTGTGACTTTACTGGAGTCGGAATTGGTTCATCCCAAGGATGTAAACTATCCTCTTGATCTGTGTACCAAGAATGCTTAATATCTTCGGTTACTTTTAAATGATCAAATTCGTGCCAGTTTTTTCCATCATAGAATCCACTAGAACTAATTAAAGCATCATTTCTTCCTTCTACAGTTGGTTTGTTGTATTTATCTTTATGCAAATACGTACCAAAAGCTAAGAATTTCCCAACACCTTTCCCGAAATCTTTCAAGCCAAATTCCTGACCTGCTCTAATAAATAAACCTAAATCAGAATTTTTATGAGAATCAGATTCTTCCATCCAAGCCATCATATCATCCCAAGATTTTATCTCTAAATATCTTTCTATAGTACAACCTAGCCAAATTGGTTCTAACCAATCGTTTTTAAATTGCGTCATAATAGCGTGAGCGCGTGTAATATCCTTTAGAGTAGGAGCACACATTACACCGCCAGGAACCATATAACTTGAGTGTGGCCATTGACCACCAAATAAGGAATAAACTTGTACGGGTAATCCACTAGCCGTTAAACCTTTTTGAAAGGTTGTACCTACATAAGCCGACCATCTTTTTACAACTTCACCATATAATGGTTGGTCTGCGTATTTTTTATTTGCTAAATCAGTTGCAAAAATGGCATAAAACCATCTTGGAATACTTTGTATCGTTTCTGTGGCTTGACCAATTGCTCTTAGCAATAATGCATTAGGTGGTAGCGTTGTACCCCAAGCCGTATCTAAGGCCGATGACGCACAATACAAATGTGATCCACCACAAATTCCACAAATTCTTGGTGTAACAATTAATCCAGATTGTGGATCTTTACCTTGCATAATTTTCTCAAAACCTCTAAACATTGCTGCTTGTGTATGAGCACGAGTTACCTTGCCGTTATCAATATAGACTTTTACATCTAAATCGCCTTCAACACGACCAACTGGTGATATATTTAATTCTTTTACTGTTGACATTTTTAAATTTTTTAGTTGGTTATTATTTAGATGTTTCCATTATCTGCTTGTTAGTTGGCATCATTTTTTGAAAACCTGCTTCCATATAGTAGGCTAACTTTGTTCTTCCTTCTGGAACTTCTTTAGGGAAAACGCCCATATATTTCATGGTTTTGAAAACAGAACCTTTCATTAAATCGTTATGAGGGAAACCAGGTTCTGTACAACCTAAACAAGGATGGTTAGAACGTGTTTTACTCGATTGGCGATTCCATAAAATATTATTACAACTTGCTCTAGTCATTGGTCCTCTACAACCAACTTCGTAGAATAGACATCCGCCACGTTTACCAAAGTTACCATCTACTTTTTGCGCAAAGTTGGTTACATTAGTACAACCATCTTGTACAAAATCTGTAAAGAATGTTTTTGGCCTGTGGTATTCATCAATTAAAACATCTCCAATTCTACCTATAGAAATGGCAACTAAAATTTGAGTAATCCAATCTGGATGTGCTGGACACCCTGGGATATTTACTACTGGCAAACCACCTTTAGAAACATAATCGGCACCTAAAAAGCCACCTTTATTTTTCTTTAAAAATTGCATTCCTGTAGATTCAGATGGGTTAGGAGAGACTGCATTGATCCCACCATAAGTAGCACAATCTCCAATAGCGACTACGTAACCTGCTACTTCAGAAAGGTCTTTAACCCAATCTTTCATAGGTCTGTCTGCAAAATAATTCATTGTACCAGTTCCTTCAGGTCCCATAATAATAGAGCCTTCAAAAACCAAAATATCCATTTGTACTTTACCAGCAATGATGTCTCGTAATAATTCTTGTACTTGATCTCCTATTTGTAATCCTGTAGTAGGATGCCATAGAATATTTAGTCCAAAATCTGTAATAAGCTCAACAACTGTAGGTTCTTCAGCGTTTAGAAAGGACATAGTGTTTCCACTACAAGCTCCTCCTTGTAACCATAATACGTTTGCCATAGTTTGTTTTTTAAGTGTTAGGTTAAAAAAATAAAGTCATAAATATACAATTAAAAATAAACAATTCTATAATTATTTTGCACTCACAATATGAATTAATCATTTAGATGTGTAATTTTTAGCTAATTTCTCAATTGACATAAGGGGTGTTATGATTTTTAGAAGATGTAGAAATAAAATAATTATTTGTATTTTGTGGATACATTGAGATTTGGACTTGTCAACGGATGATTGCAAACCCGAGTAGTAAAGTTTATTATAAAGGATAAATATTTTGGGACATTTATACATAATATAGAATAGCTATCAAATGATTTTAG
>NVSL01000030.1 GCA_002401215.1 Flavobacteriaceae bacterium
ATGCTTTGTGGGCTTGTCATATCTGTTTCGGTCGATCCGGGCGCGATTGCGTTTACTAGGATGTCCGGAGCCAACTCGAGGGCAAGAGTTCTTGTCAGGCTAATGATCCCACCCTTTGACGCAGTGTAAGCGACCATGTTTTCGCGGCCCAGAACGCCAAGGTCGCTGGCAATATTAATGATCCGCCCTTTGGTCGTGCGGCGGGAAAATTCTCGGGTCGTTAGAAAACTCCCTCGAAGGTTCACAGAAATAACCCTGTCAAAATCCGATACAAGCGTGTCGGCTAAAGGCGCCTCATGCAAGATCCCAGCATTGTTTACAAGGATATCAATTGCGCCGAACTTCGTTTGCACCGCATCAAAAAAATCTATTACGGCGTGCTCGTCTGAAACATCTGCCGATATAGACAAACCTTCTGAAACGCCGTTGATTTCACTCAAAGTAGCCTCAGCTTGCGGATCGTCTAGATGGCAAAACGCAACTTTGGCGCCCTCCTTCGCAAGTCCAAATGCGATTGCCCTACCGATCCCGCGCGAAGCGCCGGTAACGATGGCAACTTTACCCTCGAGATTCATGACATAACCTCGCCTCGATCTATATTGATCGCCTGTCCGGTAATATTGGCTCCTCCAGAGCTGGCTAAAAATAGATAGAGATCGGCAATGTCAGCCGGCTCCATCAACCCGCCCAGAGCCTGTGCTGCGATAATCTCAGCCTCGAGCTCCTGTTCGCTTTGACCGCTTTCCTCGGCAAGCTTCTTCAACGAATTCATAGCGGGTGCTGTTTTAACCCAGCCCGGGCAGACGGCGTTGACGCGGATTCCACGCGGCCCAAGCTCTTTCGCCCAGGTTCGCATCAAACCAACATTTGCGTGTTTTGACGCTATGTAAGCCGAGAAGCCCGGAACCGCCATTCGTGCCCAGATTGAGGAAGTGATGATAATGCGCCCGCCGTCGGAAATCCGGTTTACCAAAGCATCGGTAACATTCTGGGTGCCGGTTATGTTGATAGCAACAATCCGTTCAAATACCGCGTTCCCATTCGGATTTTCTCCGGTTAGGGGGGTCGGTCGTTCAAGTCCGGCATTGTTTACTAGAACATCTAGATTGCCTATGTTCCTTAGGCTTTCGGTTACCATTTCCGCGTTGGAAATATCGCATTTAATAGCCTTCACGTCACCCGGAAGCTTTTCTGCCGCGTCGAACACCGCGTCGGTTGATGAGAGAATAGTAAGGTCCGCGCCAGCATCTGCAAAGCCTTGGGCAACACCAAAACCAATCCCACTGCTGGCCCCTGTTACAAGAACCGATTTTCCTGTGAAGTCGAAACTAACACTCATTGACGTGCCCTCGTGTTGAATACTGTTAACTTTGACAAAGTATGGACTTCATTCATCACGTCGTCCTTCTTCACGCATTAGCCGCATGAGTTTCTCTTCCATGTCGCTGTATCCATTCAGCTTGATGATATGTTCCTTATCGGGAATGCGCTTGCCACCTTTGAACTCGGGTACAATTATTTCTTTAAGTTTTCCCGGATGGCTTGATAAGAAAATGATTTTATCAGCTAAGAATATGGCCTCTTCCAGATCATGTGTAACGATGACCATTGTTGTGTTGGTTTTTTCAGCAACGTCGATCATTAATTCCTGCATAAGCCAGCGGGTTTCGGCATCCRAGGCGCCGAAAGGCTCGTCCATTAGTAGAACTTCGGGGTCGTTTGCTAACGTTCTTGCTATCGCCACGCGCTGGCGCATACCACCAGACAGCTGGGACGGATATGCATCTGCAAATTTGGTCAGTCCGACGAGATCTAGGAAGTGCTCTGCACGAGACCGGCGATCAGCTGCAGATAGACCGTTTATCTTCATTCCAAACTCGACGTTCTTTCGAACAGAGAGCCAGTCAAAAGATGTATAAGCTTGGAAGATCATGCCGCGATCACGACCCGGACCGTCGACTTCTTGACCACCGATAACAATCTGCCCGCTCGTAGGGGTTTCAAGCCCTGCCATCATGCGCAAAACCGTGGACTTGCCACACCCCGACGGTCCAAGCAAAACGCAAATAGAGTTTTTTTCGACATCAAAGGATATACCCTGAACGGCCTGCAGTTGGCGTCCACGACCAAGATCAAAAACTTTTGAAACTTGTTGAATTTTAAGAATGCTGTCAGCCATCAATGCTTCTCCTTCAGGTAAGGGAACATCCCGCGGTACAGCGCCGCGAATAGCAAATCGAATATTAGACCAAGGGCTCCAATGACGATAATACCGGACAGAATTTCGTCGGTATTCAAGAACCTTCGCGCCCGCATCATCATTGCGCCGATACCGGTTGTGGACGCTACAATTTCGGCGATCACCAGATAGGTCCAAGCCATCGCGAGCATTTGGCGCATAGCTACGATGATGTCTGGAAGAACCGACGGAAACACGACCTTCAGTAAAATGGTACCTCTGCTGGCACCCAGGGTCAGGGCTGTTTCGATCAATTCTTCGCGTACATTTTTTGTGTGGTCCATGATAATTGTAATCAGAAAAAATATTACCCCAATGAATAGAAGAGCCAGTTTCGGGGCTTCGCCCGTTCCAAACCACATCAAGAGGATCGGAATAAAAGACGGCGCAGGCAAATAACGCCACGCTGAGACAAACGGGGCAAATATTGCTTCGATTGACGGGAATGTTCCCATCATCACCCCAAGTGGAATGGCGATCGTCGCGGCCATCCCAAACGCCAAAATAACTCTTGTTATTGAGATTAGCACATCACTCGTAAACCCGCGCTCAAAAAAGAGTTCGTATGTGGTTGCGAAGACTTGTTGAGGAGCAGGGACAAGTAATTCATTGACCATGCCACTTGCCGTTGCAAACACCCAAACACCAAAAAATACCACCCAGATCCCTAGAGCAGAAATTACTCGTTGTCGTCTACCGACGGGTTTTCGAACTTCCAAAAAACGTTTTGGCCTACTGCGGGATGACAATGTCAATTCTCCTTAAAAGTATTTGGGGAGTGAAAACTCATGCACTCCCCATAAGCTTAGTGCGCGGAAAGTGCTTGGCGAAAACCCGTTGCGAGCAAATCACCCATCAGCGAACAGTCAACGCCCTTGGACGCATCAATAGTTTTGTCCATCAAACCTAGCTTGATCCACCATTCATTGGTCAGGCTGATTGAGTCAACCATCGAACCATTGGCCATTCCAAACGGAGGTTCACCGTCCAGAACGCCGCAAACGCGGGCCGATTCATCAAAGTCCATCATATAGATGCCACCTTCGAAACTCTTGCCATCTGTACCTATAACATATCCGATGTCTTCTTCGGGCCACTGCAGGAAGTCAGCCAACAGTTTGTTGGTTTCTTCGGTGTTCTGGTTCCAGTACTCGAGTCCATCCCAGCGGGCTTTCAATACGGCAAGCGCCGCGTCACGATTTTCGGCGATAAAGTTTGTATTCATGTATAGTGCATCCATGAAAATACCGGTCTGCAATACATCAGGAACAGCGGTGTTAACGACGCTTTTCGCTCCTGGGCTAGCCTCCAATATCTTGGAAATCCACGGCTCGTACATATATCCRGCGGCAAGATCACCCGACAGCATAGGCCCGACGGCCTCGTCTGCATTTAGGTTAACCCATTTAACTTCTTCCGGCTTTATGCCCTGAGAATCCAGCCAGATTCCCATCAGTAGGTGGCCGATATATGCTTGTGGGGCTGCAACCTYTTTGCCTGGCAGGTCCGCAATTTCGATATCCGGCGCTAGAATAATATGATCAACACCGTAGCTCGGATTGAGGAAGGCTACATTTACGACATCCGTGCCTCGATCAACGATCAAAGGCGTGTACTCAGCTGTACAACCGTAAACGTCCAGTTGGCCAGCGGCGAGTGCCGCGTGGCCACCAAGCGGGTCTTCGAATATCGTAATTTTTAGGTCATGATCAGGAATCAAGTCCTTTTGGCGGGCGACTTCAAGCATGGCGTAGCCGGGCCACGATACGCAAACTCCAACCTTAATGGTATCTGCCGAGGCTGCGCTCGCGCTAATTCCTAGCGCAACTGCTGCCGCAGACGTAATTCTGTTTATAAAGGGCATTGGTATTCCTCGCTGCGTGGTTTTATGCTTAATTGCACTTAAAAGCTTACGGCATAAAATATTTTATTCAATAAAAAWNATTTTAKKWKKAMWRGTCAGTTTAGACCTCTTGGAAAGTTTTCCTTTCAAGACTATAAGGCAACAGTCACCGTTTCAAATAAAGACACCAAAGGAAAAGTGCAGCAATTGTGTTACAAAGCAATGCACCCGCACGATACTTTAAAGGATATTCCGACTGTTGCGGCAATCTGCGTGTATCCTACTTATGTGGCGATAGCGAAGGAAGCTTTGAAAGGAAGTGGAATTCAAGTAGCCTCTGTAGCAACTGCTTTTCCGAGCGGGAATTCTAAATTGCAAGTAAAGTTAGACGATGTAAAAGATGCTGTTGAGCAAGGAGCAGATGAGGTTGATATGGTTATTTCTAGAGGAGAATTTCTTACAGGAAATTACCAATATKTATATGACGAAATTGTTGCTGTAAAAAAAGCTTGTGGCAAAGCGCATCTAAAAGTAATTTTAGAAACAGGAGAGTTAGACACCTTAGACAACGTCAGAAAAGCATCTGAAATTGCGATGTATGCCGGAGCCGATTTTATCAAAACATCAACAGGAAAAATTCAACCTGCCGCAACAATGCAAGTTACTTATGTGATGTTCGACGCTATTAAAGATTTCTATTTAAAAACAGGAAAAATGATTGGGATGAAACCTGCTGGTGGAATCTCAACTTCAAAAATAGCCTTACAATATTTGGTAATGTTGAACGAGATGTTGGGCGAAAAATGGATGAATAACAAGTATTTCAGATTTGGAGCAAGTAGTTTGGCAAACGATATTTTAATGCAATTGGTAAAAGCTGAAACAGGCATGTATCAATCTGCAGATTATTTTTCAAAAGATTAATTATGAGTATAGACAAAAATATATTTAAGGCAACTTGGGCGTATGCTGATGCTCCAGAAAGCACCGATCATATCAAAATAAAAAAGCAATACGAATTATTTATTGATGGTAAATTTGTGGCGCCATCAAAAAAGAAATATTTCGACACTATCAATCCATCAACGCAGAAAAAGATTGCAAGTATTGCCGAAGCTTCATCTGAGGATGTTGATAAAGCAGTTGCTGCGGCAAACAAAGCATTCAAATCTTGGTCCAAATTATCAGGAAAAGAACGTGGAAAATACATCTTCAGAATCGCACGATTGATTCAAGAAAGAGCTCGTGAGTTTGCAGTAATTGAATCTTTGGATGGTGGAAAACCAATCAGAGAATCGAGAGATATTGATATTCCGTTAGCGGCAAATCATTTCTTTTATTACGCAGGATGGGCAGATAAATTAGAATACGCTTTTCCAAACAGAAACGTACAACCAGTTGGAGTAGCAGGACAAATCATTCCGTGGAATTTTCCACTATTGATGGCAGCTTGGAAAATTGCTCCAGCCTTAGCAACAGGAAATACGGTCGTTTTAAAACCTGCTGAAACCACTTCGTTGACAGCTTTGAAATTAGCAGAAATCATTGAAGAAAGTGGTTTACCAAAAGGAGTTGTAAATATTGTAACAGGTGCTGGAGAAACCGGAGCTGCAATTGTAAATCATCCTGATGTGGATAAAATTGCATTTACAGGATCAACAGGAGTTGGGAAATATATCAAAAAAGCAACCGCAGGAACTTCCAAAAAACTAACCTTAGAATTAGGAGGAAAAGGAGCCAACATCATTTTTGAAGATGCCGCTATCGATCAAGCGGTAGAGGGAATTGTAAATGCAATTTTCTTTAACCAAGGACATGTTTGTTGTGCAGGATCGAGATTGTTTGTACAAGAATCTGTTGCAGATGTGGTTGTTGAGAAATTAAAAAGCAGAATGGAAACGCTGATTATTGGAGATCCGTTGGATAAAAATACAGACATCGGAGCTATCAATTCAGCAAAACAATTAAAGACAATTAATGAGTATATCAAGATTGGTTTAAATGAAGGTGGCGAGATTTATCAACCAAAATGCAACTTGCCAAAAGAAGGAAATTGGTGTGCGCCAACCTTGTTTTTAAATGTTTCGCAATCACACAGAATTGTACAAGAAGAAATTTTTGGACCTGTATTAACAGTCCAAACTTTTAGAACAATTGACGAGGTTGTAGAAAAAGCAAACAACACTCCTTTCGGATTATCCGCAGGGGTTTGGACACAAAAAGGATCAAAAATATTTAACCTAACACAACGTTTAAAAGCAGGAGTTGTTTGGGGTAATACCTTTAATAAGTTCGACCCAACATCGCCATTTGGAGGTTATAAAGAAAGCGGATTTGGTCGCGAAGGTGGTATGCACGGATTGCGCGGATATGTAAAATTTGATTAAAAATTATGAGCAGAATAGACATACATAAAACATATAAAATGTACATCGGCGGGAAATTTCCGAGAACAGAATCGGGGAGGTACTACGCTGTAAACGATAAAAAAGGAAACTTTATAGCCAATATGTGTTTGGGATCTCGCAAGGATTTTAGAAACGCGGTGGTCATTGCACGCAAAGCTCAAAAGTCTTGGGCGGGTACAACGGCGATGAATAAAGGTCAGATTTTATATCGCATTGCAGAGATGTTAGAAGGACGACGCGCCCAGTTTGTGGCGGAGTTGATAACCCAAGGTGAGTCAGAAAAAGATGCGAATTTAGAAGTAGATACTGCTATCGACCGGTTGGTGTATTATGCGGGATGGAGCGATAAATACCAACAATTTTTTAGTTCGGTAAACCCAGTTTCGAGTGCGCATTTTAATTTTTCTTGTTTAGAACCTGTAGGGATTATTGCAATGATTGCTTCAGAAAACCAAGGGTTATTAGGACTGGTTTCTATCATTGCTCCGGCAATTGTTGGTGGGAATACCGTGATTGTTTTGGCATCAGAATCTAAACCAATGACAGCAATTTCTTTTGCTGAGGCCTTGAATTCGTCGGATGTTCCTGGAGGAGTTGTAAATATCATCACAGGAAATAGGAGCGAATTATTTAGCCACATGGCATCGCACATGGATGTGAATACAATTCTTTATTGTGGGCAAGATGATAAGATGATGACCGAGATAAATGAGTTGGCGAGCAACAATTTAAAACGAACAATTTTTCATAAAAAACACGATTGGTTAGCTGCTGATTGCGAATCTCCTTATATGATTGAGAAGACGCAAGAGGTGAAAACAACGTGGCATCCTACCAAAGTTTAGATTCAACTATTTATGACAACAGCTTCTTATTTTGCGCACGAAACTTCGGTTATTGATGATAACTGTAAGATTGGTGTTGGCACTAATATTTGGCATTTTAGTCATATAATGTCCGATTGTGAGATTGGAGAAAGATGCAATCTTGGGCAGAATGTAGTGGTGTCTCCAAAAGTGATTTTAGGCAACAATGTAAAAGTTCAAAACAACGTTTCTATCTATACGGGAGTTGTTTGTGAGGACGATGTTTTTTTAGGACCTTCAATGGTTTTTACCAATATTGTAAACCCGAGGTCAGCGATTATCCGAAGGGATGACTACAAAATAACTTTAGTAAAAAGAGGAGCAAGTATTGGTGCGAATGCAACTATTATTTGTGGTAACAACATTGGTGAGTTTGCTTTAATTGGTGCGGGTGCTGTGGTTACAAAAAATGTGGCGGCTTATGCTTTGGTGGTGGGGAATCCATCCAAACAAATAGGTTGGGTGAGTGAATATGGACATCGGTTGGAATTTGATAAAAATGGTTTTGCGACATGTTTTGAAAGTCAAGAAAAGTATCAGCTAAAAGATAATAAAGTTACTAAAATTTCGTGATACTATTAAGTTACAAGTAGTAGTGATAAAAGTTTTCGAAATAAAAAAAGAAAGATAAACCAAAAAAACCAGACATTAAAATGAGCGGTTTAAAAAATCAAAACAAGAAAAATTTAAAAAAACTAAACGAAAGATATGCTAACGATCCTGAATTTAGAGAAAGTAAGCGAACAATTTACCGTGAACGATATCAAAATGATCCTGAGTATCGAAAAAAAACTTTGGAGCGTTCAAAAAATCGTTACCATAACGATCCAGAATATCGAAAAGCCACAATTGAACGTGCAAAAATACGCAACAAAAAAAACAGATTAGGTGAGTAAGCAAATATGGGCATCGATTGGAATTTGATGAAAATGGTTTTGTGACCTGTTTTGAAAGTCAAGAAAAGTATCAGCTAAAAGATAATAAAGTTACTAAAATTTCGTGATCATAAAAGCGGGAAGTTTATTTATTAAAGACAAATAAAAAACATGGATGAAGAGAAGTTAAAAGCAGTTTGGAATGAAACCTTAATTTATATTACTGTTGGATATTTTTTTATACACGTTGCTTTTTATTTTATTATGATGTCAATGAATGGAGGTTCTTCTTTGGCATTTGTATTTGTTCTCCCGGTATTTTGGGTATTGACAATTATTGGAGTTGGTGTTTTTGCTTACCAAAAGCGAGAAGCACTTTTTGAAAAAAAGAAGAAAAACAGGTCAATAATTTTATTGCTGTTTTGTACCCCTTTTCCTTTTATAGTCTTTGGGCAAATTTTAGGATTAATATTCGGATTATAAATTTACTGCTATGAAAAATAAAGATTTAAAAATTGATATTATAACGACAAAGTATTTAGTAATTGGTAATATTTTACTAGTTAGTTTTGGTGCTTTTTTTAAAATTATGCATTGGGAGTTTTCTCAAATTTTCTTGACTGCTGGACTCGTTTTATTTTTAGCCTCATGGATTCTCATATTAATAGATATGATAAAAAATAAAATTTACAACAAAACATTTTGGATAATCACTATGTTTGTGATGCCTTTTATTTCAATTGTATTCTATATTTTTCAAAGAGATAAATTATTAAATTTAGGGCAGAAATACAAATCTTAAAATCTGATTAAAAAACAACATCGCACCGATTCATCAACTAATGAAAAACCTAATTACCCCACTTTTATTATTTTTTACGCTCTGTGTTTTTTCACAAAAGGAGTTATATCCTGTCTATAAAGGATGTGAATCCGTAGAAAACGACTCCCTTAAAATTTGCTTTAAATCCAACGTAACTTTGGATATTTTAGAAAATATTAAAATCCCAAAAACTTTAGAAGATGATAATTATATTGGTACTGCTAATGTTGTTTTTTATGTAACCAAAGAGGGTAATTTTGATGTGCTGTATGTCAATACTCCCTACAAAGAATTGGAAGCAGAATTTGAAAGAGTCTTTAAAGAATTGCCACAAATCACTCCTGCAAAATTTAACAATCACGCTATAGAAATGCAATTTGTATTGCCAATAAAATTCCCACTGAGTGAGAATAACAAACAAGAACCTTTGGTAGAAGAACGTTTGTCGGTAAAGTATTTTGAGAAGGACAAAGACGAAGATTTAGGCTTGATAAAACCAGATTCATTACAGCTTTTAGAACATCATAGTCAGTTGAATATTCCGTACACACATCAGCAATATGCGGTGTTAGATTATTACTACAACAGGGCGGAAAACTCACATACCGCATCGAAACCGTATGTGTATAGCGAGGTGATGGAGTATGTAGATTTGGACGCTCAAAAATCGAGTTTGATGAAAAATAAAACAGGTTGGTGGGGACGAAAATTATGGAATGAGCACATGGTGCAAATCGAAGGAAAAGGGTTTTGGTTTACCATAGATCCGATTGTAGATTTGCAAATTGGGAAAGATAATTCGGATATAGATTACACGTATAACAACACGCGCGGAATTCAAATTCAAGGAGCAATAGGAAAAAAATTAAGTTTCTACACGTCGTTTTTTGAGAGTCAAGGAAGGTTTGCTGAATACGTAAATCAATATGCAGAATCGATGGCTCCCGCTGGTGGTAATCCTGCTATAATTCCGGGTAGGGGAATCGCCAAAGAGTTTGGAGATGGCGCTTATGACTATCCAGTTGCTGAGGCATATTTATCGTACACCCCCAACAAGACATTCAATTTTCAGTTTGGTCATGGCAAGAATTTTATTGGTGATGGGTATCGTTCGATGTTTATTTCTGATGCTTCTTCTCCGTATCCATATTTTAAAATTAACACCACTTTTTGGAAAATTAGATACACCAATACTTGGACTTGGTTGCGTGATGTGCGTCCAGAAGTTACTGAAGACGGAGTTTTTAAAACCAAATATATGGCAACCCATTATTTGAGTTGGAATGTTACAAAAAAATTAAATATTGGACTTTTTGAATCTGTTATTTGGGACGATTCTAACGGCAGAGGTTTTGATGTTAATTATCTAAATCCGATTATATTTTATCGTGCCATTGAATTCTCAACAGGATCTCGAGGAGGTAATGCGGTTATCGGTTTGAGTGGTAAATATAAGTTCAGCGACCGTTTTTCTATGTACACACAATTGATGATTGATGAGTTTTCATCAAGTGATGTTTTCTCTGGAGAAGGGTCGTGGAAAAACAAAAATGGATTCCAAATTGGCGCAAAATACCACCATGCTTTTGGGGTAGATAATTTGCATTTACAAGTCGAGTATAATGCGGTGCGTCCTTATACATATTCGCACAACGAAATTGTTTTAAACTATGGAAACGCCAACCAATCGATGGCACATTTATGGGGATCGAACTTTAGAGAATTTATTTTGATTGGGCATTATACTAAAGATCGTTGGTATGCAAATGCGAAACTTATTGCCGGTGTAAAAGGTTTTGATATTGAAGGTGATCCTGCGAGTTATGGTGGAGATATCTACCGGAATTATGAAGACAGACCTTACGATACCGGAGTAGAAATTGGGCAAGGAAATACCACCAATATTTTTATAGGTGATTTGCAAGTTGGTTATTTAGTGAATCCCGCAGTGAATCTTAAAATCTTTGGAGGGTTTACCTATCGCAACTTTAACCCAGAAATTACGTCAACTACTTTTGATAAAAGCAACACCACTTGGGTAAGTTTTGGCTTGCGAACAGATGTATTTGATTGGAAGTTTGATTTTTAGGTCACAAGGTAACGTTGAGTATATGAAAAGTTGCCGGTTTCGAAGCTCATATTTTCCAATTTACGACAATGTTCAATTAGATTGCAATGCTTGATTTTATTACTATTTCGGCAATTTTTTATATACATTGTTAGCTGTCTGGGCTATATTTTCCGTTCTGTTGATAGCGTTGGCAAGCCATACTCTTTTGCAATTTTGGTTCGTGTGTTGGCTTTAGCGAATTGCAAATGTGTATGGCTTATGTGGAGGCTATTTTATTTACTCTTTCTTGTAATTCCGATATTCTGACTATTAATTTTTCAAATGTTAAATATACTCCATAAATCATATAGTTTGTCATTGCTTCATAATCCTTTTTGTAATCTTTTATAACTGATTTTGGAGGTGCAATACTAATTTTACTTGGTATATGGTTTGAATAGTCAAGTCCTCTGAGTGTATTAAATTTTTCTCTGTGAGATACAATACTATTATAAAGGTCAATGTTTTTCATGGCTTCAATTCCGTGTTCTGTGTCCATCAGTTTTTCTAAATCATATAAATGTCTTGAAAGTCTGTCAATTCTGATTTTTTCAGGTGCTTGTGAAAATTCTTCGTGTAGAAGGAATATTTTCTCTAAAAATGTTCTTTGAGGAAGAACTGTAGAAATGCTAATTGCATCACTTGCAATATTCTGTTTTGGAAAATTTGCACTTAAAATTGAGTTGATTTCTATGTTTTTTGTTGGCTCCATTAATGAACGTGAACTAACTTCAATTAATACTCTTTGCGGTAAATATTCAGATGTGTCAATAACCGAATTGTAATGTATTTCAATTGTTTGCGGGTCTTTGTCTGAATTTTTTATTGGCTGTGCAATTAGTTTACATTCGTTTATGACTTCCCATTCTGTTAATTTTTGAGTTAGAGATTCAAGAAAATTGGTAGAAATAAACTCACAGGATTGTTTCCTTAATTTTCTGATTTGAGTTTTACTAATATCTCCTTCAAATCCAAAAAATGTTCTGTCAATTGCCAAGTCAATATCTTCTGAAAATCGCTCTATCAAATCCCAACCTTTACTTAATGATGTTCCTCCTTTGAAAATAATATGCTTGCTATGCGAAAGTGAAAAACAAGCATTCAATGACAATGTTACCCACCAATCTTTTTCAATGGCTATTGCAGGCAATCCTGTTAATTCAGTTGCTTGGTTCAGAATTTCAATTCTTCTTTCTTTTGATAATGTTAACCAATTAGTGTTCATTGAATACTGCGTTTTAAAATTTCATGAATCCAAGTAGGAGACAATTTTGCATCATTTATAATATTTTCTTGTTGTTCATTTTTAAGAATTAGATAAATCTTTTTTATTGTTTCATTATCAATATTTTTCTGCCCAATCGTTTTTAATGCTTGAATAACCAAACTACTTATTTCACCTTGTGTCAATAGATTTTTTGGACTTGTTTTTTTGAAACGAATWKYYYGYTTWYYRMCWKKAACGGTTCTTGTTGCTCCGTCAGTTAGGTAAACCACTTTCATAGGTACTTGACTTGATAAACCTAGTTTGTTTAGAGCTTGTACTCCTGTTAATACAATTCTTGTTTTGTCTCTTCGTGCAATGGCTTTTGCAATATCTTCGGTAGAAGGGAATAGCACACCAAGTTCTTTATCAATTTTTGGAAATAAGTAAATACCGTGAGCCAAACGAACAAGAATATTCTTCTCTTTTAATCGGAGTAAAGCCTTTTTAACGCTTTCTGGATTTCCATAATCCAAGAAGTCGTTCACAAAAAAAACACTTCCTTTCGGAAAGGATTTAAGAGCTTCTGCTATTTGATATTCTACTTTTGGTCTTTTCATTTCGTCCCAAAATTAGTAAATATTTGGGACGAAACAAGCATTTATCGAAAACCTTTTGAAGATTTTAATGAGATTTCAGTCGAGCGTAGGCTAAAAAATAGCTCTTTTGGTTTTTCCAGTGTTGGCTTGTGTACCGGGAAAAAACCAAATGTGCTATTTGTGCGGCTGGTTTTCCGCCTTGCAGCTAACAGCTGTTAAAAAAAATTTGTTGTTGGTGTGATAGTATCGCATTTCTGTTTTTATAAATTATATCCACCCAAGAGATTCGTACGTGAGCGGATCAATTGTATTTATTTTATAACATTATGTTGAAAAGAGCCATTTATTGTAGTTGGATTATAGCACTTATTTTTAGTTGTAAAAACGCGAACGATACTGTAATAGATATTAAAATTAGAAAAGAAATAAACAGCGATATTTCTTTTAATAATTATTACAATTCATTTCTTGCAAAATCATTAGATGATAGATTTCCAAAGTATTACGATGAAATTAAATCGAAATATAAAATTGAAGGCAATTCAGATTCCATATTTATTTCTACACTTATAACAGATAATAGGAGGTTTGAATATGATTTGTATTTAAATGGTTACATAGATGAATGGAGATATAATGAATTAAATATTGATAGTTTAAAAGAAAAATTAAAACCAATCCAAATACCAAGACATTTTGCTGTCCGATACAAAAACAACAAACAATATGTAATATTTGACAGTGATAGTGATACTGATTTTGAAKAWKRRMWWKARYAMGRGYWTSATAAANKRYTKYRKRWYKRWTTYAMWWTMWRMWRCWGYAYMTAWWGMMKYRYMAATTTTTGATTTAAATTTTTCACATACGTATAAAGGTAAAAATTATCATCACACCCGAAAAATTGTAATTTATCCACAGTCTCATTCATGTTATAGCGGAGCCCTTAGTGATGATGAAATAATTAATAAAACTAGAATATTAGTAAAGTTTAAAGATTATTGGAAGGGAGAAATTAATTTAAACAATGCAAAATATGATGTTGCAATACAAGGGTTAATGCCCAATTATCTTACAATTTTAATAAAGCCATCAACATTAAAATTTAGTAGCGATAATTCTATCTACAATAATAACTTTAGCTATAAATTAAAGGACACTATTAAACTATCAAACAATTTATTTGTAATTGATACTGTTGCTAATAATAAGAGTTCTCTTATCTTAAAAAAAATAAAAACAGAGAAGGAGTTTTATAGTTATAGAATTGGATACAAAATAAAAGATTTCAGATTAACCAGWTTGGAAAATGAGGTTTTTCAGATTAAAGATTTCACATCAAATAAAGAATATACTTTGTTAGATTTTTGGGGAACTTGGTGTCCACCATGTAGAAAATTAACGCCAGAATTAAAGAGAATAAACAGCACTTATAGTGCATCTTTAAATATTATTGGTATTGCTGTAGATAGGTCTATTGAGCCCGTAAAAGAGTATGTTGCTAAAAATGAAATGAATTGGACACAGGTTTATATAAATAATAAAAATAGATCTGGTACGATTAATAGGGAATTAAAGATTACAAAATTTCCAACTTTTTTATTAATTGATAAAAATCAAAATATAATTTATAGAGGTTCTGGCGAAAAAGCACTTATAGAAATTGAAAAAATTATAAATAGATACTCAGGCTGATGTGCGATTGTATCGCGTACCATTTGAGAAAATCCTATTTCTTATCAAACCACACAAAAGTGTAGCTCAACAAAGCGGTGGTAAAATCGGCACCTCTGCCAACATAAAGACCGTTAGTGAAAATTGCTTTAAGTGAACCAAGTTTACTTACCCTGTAAGAAACTGTTCCAGCATATTTAGAGTTTACTAGATTGTTATTTTGATCAACATCATTAATTTTAGACCCACCCAAAGCAACTTGCCCTATAGATGCTGATGCCCATAATTTTGGTCCAAAAATATAGGCAACATGGATTTGTGCGCTTAGCAAAGGTTTTTGTTGTAAGGTATTTCCGTTAAAAAAGGAATTATTTTTAGTAAAAAACCAAGAATCAACATGTAGTTCAATAACAATTCTTTTGGTGACTTTATAAGAGCTTGCTACTTTAAATTGAAATCCCCAACGGTTTGCACCAAGGTTAATTAATTTAGCATCGTCATACCTGCCTATAGGGGTTCTTACCTTAAAGGCAGTCCCTAATTTAAATTTTTTTATTTCGCGTTTTGCAAAATCTTTAATGTCTAATGCTTTGTCGCCAACTAATATCATTGAGATTCTAAAAGTAGGATCGTGAAATCCGTTTTTATATACGGTGGTATCAACACCAGAAACCAAAGCGTTTAAATTCCCGAAAGAATAAGGGACAACAATATCAAACTTTCCAGGTTTATTAAAGAGCTTAAAACTACGTCCGTAAAAAGTAGTTGTCGTATTTAAATCAGCTCTTAAACCTTCTATTTCTTGAGAATCTAGATAAATCCCGCCGGAAGAAAATCCGTAAACGAGTCCAATAAAATTAGTGTGATTTGGTACTGATGATAAAAAACGAGGCTCTAAATCTTGTGCATTTATCTTTATGCTAATCAAATAAAACAATAAAATCTGAACAAGTAATTTCATAATTATTTAGTTCCTTTTAAGAAATTTTTAAATGCTCTAAATCCAGTATATTTAATAATGAAATCTGTAAATTTTAGTCCAACCGTATTYATAAATTTACGCTTTATATTTAAACGAACCCTTCTTGTTTTATGCACCCAGGCATTGTTAAAATGATGTATTGTGTATGTGCTGTTAGTAGTAAATAATTGATAGGTTTCATTATTTTTTGGACTAAAATATTCAGAAGGATACAGAAATAGTTTAGAGGTGTCTTCTATAAATTCATCAATGTTTTGAATTTCAGAGTTACTCAAAGAAACCAATGTTCTATTTTTTTCAATCTGAGTTTCCATAATTCTTGGCAGAATTAAAAGGTCTGGTTTTCCATCTATTTTAATAAAGGGTTTGTTGTTGTAATATCGCATACAATCGGCTACCCAATCAGTACCTTTTTCTGCTCCAAAAATTGCAGCTTCAATAATATCAGTTTGTTCAAGCCCAATAAAATAAGGGAGATGAAGTAAGTTGTCAAAGTTTTTTAGCAACTCAACATCGGTGTCTAAATAAATTCCACCGTAATTAAAAATAGCATGTAAGCGGATATAATCTGAAGCAAACGCATACTTTTTATTTTCAAAAGCTTGTTGTGTCCAAAGAGAACTTTCGATATCAAACGTTGAAGTATCCCATAACATGAATTCATAATCAGGCAAAAGGGTTTTCCAAGTTGCCATACAATCCTGAATTAACTTCGGATATTCATCACCGCTTAACCAACAAAAGTGTATTATTTTAGGGATCATAGTTTGGTGGTTTTCAAAGCAAAATTTCTTTTTCGAAGCCAAGATATAAAAATTGACTCAAAATCACTTAGTTAGTCAATCACTTTTTTAACCCTATCAATACTGTCCTTTTTAGAAAGCGTCAAACGCACAATACTTTTATCTGTCGCTTCGAGGTCATGAACTTCATTTGCAGGTAATGAAATGATGTCTCCTTTTTTAAGTTGATGTGTTTTTCCTGCTACTCCAAAATTAAGTGCTCCTTCAAAAATTTCTACGGTAATAGGGAAAGAGGTTTTATGAGCTTTCATCAATTGACCTTTGTTAAAAGCGATTCTAATTTCTTTGCTATAATCACTTTCTAATAAAACCTTGATAGCAGGTTTTGTGTCGTAAAATTCTAAATCTGTTAAGATTGATGCGGTTTGTATCATTTCGTTTTTCTTTTACTATTAACAATAAACTTATACGAAGATACGAAAATTGATACTGATAAATGTGATTAATAGAGTCAGATAATAAAATATAAACAGTTGCCATATCTTTAGTTTTTTACAAAAAAAACAGCCCCAATTAAGGAACTGTTTTAGTACTGAAGGCGGGTTCCGATAGCTATCGGAATGAACCCGCTATGTATATTTTAAAATAAGTTTTGCAGATATGTCTGAATATTTCTTTAAATTTTCAAGGTAAATTTTGCTCTTCATATTTTTAATATGCTTTTCAATTTTTCGAGCTTGTTGATATTCCAAGTTCTCTATTAGGAAATAAATTTTCCAGTCAGAGGCTCTTTTTGCAAACCCAATATTGAATGAATGTTCTTTGTGTTGTTTAAGTCGCTGTTCAATATTTTTGCAACTTTCAATATAAAAAGAGTTGATTGCACTTGAAAATAAAATATAAACAGTTGCCATAGCTTTAGTTTTTTGTGATGAAGGCGGGTTCCGATGTTCATCGGAATGAATCCGCACATGTCTTTAACGGTTACAATTGCCGTCACAAAATACATTTAAAAAAAGTAAAAAGCCCTGAAAATCAAAAGATTAACAAGGCTTTTTGTACTGAAGGCGGGACTTGAACCCGCACGCCCCAAAGAGCACAGGATTTTAAGTCCGGCGTGTCTACCAATTCCACCACTTCAGCATTTGCTTGGCGTGTTTACCATCCCGATAGCTATCGGGACCACACTTCAGCATTTGTTATGTTTGCCTTCTGAAATAAATCAAAACCAACATAACAATTGGTATATTTTAGAGTTGAGCGAAAGACGGGATTTGAACCCGCGACCCCCACCTTGGCAAGGTGATGCTCTACCCCTGAGCTACTTTCGCAGTCGTTTTTTAAAGAACGTTCGTTTAGTTGTTTAAACGAGACGGCAAATTTAAAACTTTTATATAAATCGCAAAGCTTTTTTATGTTTTATTTTTTAATAAAATCCATTAGTTAATATGGTAGAATAAAATATCTTTGCAACGCTTTAAAAAACAAATATTTCAACTTTTGGAAACCCAAAAAACAGCAATAACATTTTCTAGTGCGTTTAATGATTTTAAGCAACTTACAAAAGTTGGCTTATCAATGAGTGTGGTATTTTCTTCAATAGCAGGTTATTTATTGGCTGTAGAAACTGTTGACTATACCATTTTATTATTGTTGGCAGTCGGCGGATATTTAATGGTGGGCGCCTCAAATGCCTTCAATCAAATTATAGAAATTGAAACCGATGCGTTGATGAAACGCACAAAAGACAGACCTTTGCCAGCAGGTAGAATGTCTGTTGCTACCGCAATGACCATCGCAATTGTCTTTACAATTATAGGAATAGGAATCCTTTATTATATCAACCCTAAATGTGCTTTGTTCGGAGCCATTTCTATTTTTTTATATACAAGTGCTTATACACCTTTAAAATCTGTGACTCCGTTATCGGTTTTTGTTGGTGCAATTCCGGGTGCAATTCCTTTTATGTTAGGTTGGGTTGCCGCAACAGGAACATTTTCTATAGAACCTGGAACTTTATTTTTGATTCAGTTCTTTTGGCAGTTTCCACATTTTTGGGCAATTGGGTGGTTGCAATTCGACGAATATAAAAAGGCTGGATTCAATATGATGCCGATGGGGAAAAAGGATAAAGCAGCAATCAGACAAATTGTTTTATATACGGTTGTGATGATGTTGGTATCGATTATTCCTGTTTTAAAATTGACGGGTGATTTTTGGATATACCCAGCAACTGCTGTCATCATATTATTAATGGGAGGCTTAATGTTGTATTATGCTGTGAAATTATACAAGTATCAAACAGATAAAATTGCGAGACAATTAATGTTGTCTAGCGTATTATATATTACTTTAATTCAAATCATTTACGTTGTAGATAAATTTTTACACTAATGGAAAATCAAAATTTAGAGCTAGACTATCAAGTAGCAAGACAAAAATCTGCAAAACCTATGTTGTGGATTTCAATGGTGAGTATGACCATGATGTTTATCGGATTAACAAGCGCATATATTATAAGTAGCAACCGAGAAGATTGGGTGTCGTTTGTATTGCCATCGGCATTATATATAAGTACAGTGCTTATTATATTGAGTAGTATTGCATTTTTATTAGCTAAAAGAGCAATCAAAAAAGAGGATAGAAATAGTGCTACAATCTTTTTATTAGCAACTTTAGGTTTGGGCTTAGGCTTCGGATATTTTCAGATAGAAGGATTTTACCAACTTAACGAAGCGGGGATATTTTTATCAGGAAAAGGAAGTCTTGTGTCGGCATCGATGCTTATGGTTATCTCATTTGCGCACCTAGTACACGTACTTGCCGGCTATATTGTACTACTAGTTGTTATTTATAATCATTTTAAAAAGCGATACAATGCTACGGAAACACTAGGCTTAGAGTTGGGTGGCATCTTTTGGCATTTTGTAGATATATTGTGGGTTTTACTCTTTTTATTTTTCTACTTTATTACCTAATATAATTTGTTTAAATTTGGCGAGTTAAAAAAATCTTAAAACTAATATACTTTTTATGGAAGCAAACACTGCTACTACTAAAGAACAAACTTGGGAAGGCGGAGATTCGAAGCCATTAGGTTCGAGTTACGGAAAAATGATGATATGGTTTTTTATCGTATCTGATGCACTAACTTTCTCAGGGTTCATTATCGCATACGGCGCTATGCGTTTCAAATTTTTAGAAACATGGCCAATTGCCGATGAAGTGTTTACACACATTCCGTTTGTTCACGGAAATTTTCCAATGCTATATGTAGCATTTATGACCTTTGTACTGATATTTTCGTCAGTAACAATGGTGCTTGCAGTTGATGCAGGACACAGAATGCAAAAAAATAAAGTTGCTTGGTATATGCTAGCAACGATTATTGGAGGTGTTATTTTCGTTGGATCTCAAGCTTGGGAATGGAAAACATTTATCACAGGTTCTTACGGAGCTGTTCAAATGCACGACGGAAAAATATTACAATTTGTTGATGAAACAGGTCATCAAATCACCTTAGAAAGTTTTGTTTCTGCACATCATACAGAAAGAACGCAACACGAATCTAAAAACGGATTGTGGTTTACATCAGAAGCTGCTTTGCCAGAATTTACTGTTGCCGAAGTAACTGCAGCATTCAAAGCAAACCCTAATGTAAGAGTTAGAACCGAGAAGATTGATATGGCTACCAAGAAAAAAGAAATTCTTTCTAGAGCGTCTTCTCTTAACTTTTTAGCCGAAGGAAAAGCAGTTATTAAAGGTGCAAACTTAAAAGCAAACGAATATGGTAAAACCTTATTTGCCGATTTCTTTTTCTTCATTACAGGTTTTCACGGATTCCACGTATTGTCTGGAATCGCATTTAACATCATCATATTCTTTAACGTAATTATTGGTACTTACGAAAAACGTAAAAGTTATGAAATGGTAGAAAAAGTTGGACTGTATTGGCACTTTGTGGATTTAGTTTGGGTATTTGTATTCACATTCTTCTACTTAGTATAATCAAAAAATATTAGATAAAATGGCACACGAAGCAGCACATGAATCTCACACAGGATTAATCTGGAAAGTATTCGCTTTCCTTTCAGTAATAACAATTGTAGAAGTTATCTTTGGTATAATTAAACCGGCATCTTTACACCTTACATCATTTTTAGGAACGAGCCCACTAAATTGGATTTTCTTAATCTTAACATTGGTAAAAGCATACGGAATTACATGGTATTTTATGCACATGAAAGAAGAAAAAGCATCTTTAAGAAGATCAGTCGTTTGGACTTCAGTTTTCTTAATTTGTTATTTAGCAGCACTGTTATTAATTGAAGGCAGTTATTTAGCTGATATGATGACACCCTATGTAAAATGGGATTATTAATAAAATAAAATAGTAAATAAGAAGGTGGATTTTTCCACCTTTTTTTTGAAATCAACTTATGAATAAGAGAATAAAGTTCCTTGTCCTTTTTACACTTTTTATAGTACCATTACTTTTTTATATCTTCTTATCTAAGGGGATTTATAAATATGCCAACTTACCAATCTTAACAGAAAATGTAGTTGATGTTGCTGGTAGCGAAACGTTTAAAGATTATTTTACAGTGGTATGCTTTTTAGGTGATGATTTGTCCTCAACCAAAGGACAACTTTATAACTTAAATGAAACAATATATAAAAGGTATAACCAAAGCTTGTATTTTCAAACGGTGGTGATTGTACCTCCCGGAAATGAAACTGAGTTGATAGCCGTAAAAAAACGATTGGGTACCTATGCCGATGCCAGCAAATGGAAATTTGTAACAGCATCAAAAGAAGAAATTGTTGCGATATTTAACAGCTTTGACTCCCCTTATAAATTAAACGATAATTTTGGTTCTGAATAAAGAACCAAAATTATAAATCTCTCCTAAGGAGAAATTATTCCTAGTTGTTTTTTAATATTATCGAAAGCTGAAACAGCTTCTTCAGAAGAAGGAAAAGAATGTGTGTACAAGAAATTACCATGATCTGGACGAACAGTGATAACTTTATCGTCACGAAGTACGCTACGTATATCTTTCTTTCTTATCAACATTGTGTCTCCAATACTGATAAAAATAGGATCCATCTGTACCACAACTCTCTTCAATAAAATGTGACGGAATAAAATAAATATCACTTTCTTTTAAATATAAACTAACATTGTTTAATTGAGTTAGTGACATAATGGAGAATCCTTAAGATAAATAATTTTCGTAATTAAATAGGTCTATTATGGACAATATTGAGGGTTCTTCATTCGGGCACTCACTCAAATGTGAGCCTCCTCCGGAAATAGAAAAATGAAATTTCTTAACTTGTCCAAGTTAAAAGTGAACGGAAGGTCATTCAGACTGTTATGGCAGCGGATTTAATTAGAGCTTCGATTGATGGTGATCTGGAAATTGTGAAATTCCTTGTCGAACAAGGAGCCAATATTAATTATCAGAATAACTATGGGTGGACAGCTTTAATTAGTGCTTCTAGAAATGGTCATCTGGAAATTGTGAAATTCCTCGTCGAACA
>NVSL01000031.1 GCA_002401215.1 Flavobacteriaceae bacterium
GAAGGTTGCAACTGGTTCCGTAATACCTCTTTCAGTTCCTGCAACTTTTGCGGTATATCCTGATATAAAGTGATACGCCGCTTGGTTWKSMWRCMRYYTYRASAKWSKAKGMAWYAYWYYAWRAGYWTCSKCARWWWAWWMRRRAAKATWYYKMKRAWWWWMWSSWATTGATGGTTTTTGAATGTTCWCAATAAAATCAATCGGATAGCTGACACGTGTATTTTGTGTGATGGAAACATCTTCGAAATTAACTTCGTTTGTTCCTTCTTTAAAAACGATATTTTCTAATAAAGCTCCTTTTTTAATTGCTGCAAAAATCTCTGGTTCACTCTCCTCTTTTAGGTTGATGGTTTTTGCATAACATCCACCTTCAAAATTAAAAATGGTATTGTCTTTTGTCCAACCATGCTCATCATCTCCAATTAATTTTCTGTTTGGATCTGCAGATAAAGTTGTTTTTCCCGTTCCTGACAATCCGAAGAAAATCGCAGTTTCACCATTCTCACCAACATTGGCAGAACAGTGCATTGGCATCGTTTCTTTTTGTACCGGAAGGATGAAATTCAAGGCGGAAAAAATTCCTTTTTTCACTTCACCGGTATAACCTGTACCTCCAATTAAAATAGTTTTTCTCTTAAAACTCAACACCGCAAAATTATGCTGACGTGTTCCATCCTCATCAGGAATCGCCATATAACTTGGGGCTTGTAGAATCGTCCACTCAGGAGAAAAATCTTCTAATTGTTTTTCTGTCGGACGTAAAAACATGTTGTAAGCAAATAAATTTACCCACGGTAATTCAGTAATAATTCTAAGATTTATCTGATACCTTGGGTCCGCACAAGCATAGGCCTCGCGAACATACAATTCCTTATTAGAAAGGTGTTTTGTAATTTTCACATACAGCTTATCAAAAGCTTCTTCAGAAAAAGGGATGTTGATATCTCCCCACCAAACTTCATCTTTTGTCAAATCATCTTTAACAATAAATCGGTCTTTTGGAGAGCGTCCGGTAAACTCGCCAGTATTCACCGCCAAAGCTCCTGAACTTGCTTCTTTCCCTAAACCCCTTTCAAGGCATATTTCATGTAATTTATCTGAACTCAAATTGTACTTAACTATCGCATTTTCAATACCATAATTATTTAGCGAAATCGTTTTCGCAATTGTGTTGTTTGTTACCATTGTTTTTTTAGTTAATGATTCTTGGTAAGGCAAAACTAAATAACTTTTTCTAATAAAATTACTAATCTGATATTTTTTGACAAAAAAAATATTAAAGCAATATTTTACTTGGCTTTAAAAAATGAAATTGATAATTTTASMMWCMYKARYWWAAAAAACAATCCTCCTAATGGTGTAATAAACCAAATGGATTTTGGATTTATTTGTAAAACGGTAATCGCATATAAGGAGCCTGAAAAGAAAAGGATTCCTAAAAAGAAAAATAAACTAATTGAATTTTTAGATTTCTGTGAAAAATCAGCATACATATTTACAAGCAATAAAACGAGTACGTGGATTATTTGATATCGTACCGCAGTTTCAAAAGTTTTTAAATCATCAACGCCCAATTTTTCTTTTAATGCATGTGCCCCGAAAGCTCCAAAAATCACAGCCAACATTCCTAAAAGTGCTGCCAATGTCAAATTTTTATTCTTCATAATTAATCGTTACTTTTAAACAAAAATAGAACTAAAATTCAACACTATGGAAAATGCTTCAAACAAACTAGTTACAATATTAAATACTCAATTTATACACGAAGTACAGATTGCCCAAAGCAAATTAGAATTAGAAGGAATTCAAAGTTATCTAGTTGACGAAAATATTATCTCAACCATAGGGACTGCTTTTGTAGAAGGGTACCGTTTGCAAGTGAATAGTACCTATGTTGAAAAATCAAAACAAATTATTGATACCATAACCGAATGAGAAACATCCTAATTATTGGTGCAGGAAGGTCTGCATCATCCTTGATAAAATATTTATTAGATAAATCATCAGAAGAAAATTTACACATTATTGTTGCCGATGTAAATCTGGATTCTGCAAAGTCAAAAATCAATCAACATAAAAATGCCACCGCAATTGCCTTAGATATTTTTAAGGAAGAGGAGCGAAAATCTGCCATAAAAAAAGCAGATATTGTTGTATCGATGTTGCCTGCGCGAATGCATTTAGAAGTCGCAAAAGACTGTTTACTTTTTGGCAAGAGTATGGTAACTGCTTCTTATGTATCAAAAGAAATGCAAGAATTGGATACTGGTGCCAAAGAAAAAGGCTTAACTTTTTTAAACGAAATTGGAGTTGACCCCGGAGTTGATCATATGAGCGCAATGCAAGTGATTGATCGTATTCGCAATAACGGAGCAAAAATTTTGTTGTTCGAATCTTTTACCGGTGGATTGGTTGCTCCTGAAAGTGATGACAATTTATGGAACTACAAATTCACTTGGAACCCAAGAAACGTTGTTGTTTCTGGGCAAGGTGGAGCAGCTAAGTTTATTCAGGAAGGAAAATATAAATACATTCCCTATCAAAAATTATTTAGAAGAACTGAGTTTTTAAATATTGATGGCTATGGAAAATTTGAAGCTTATGCTAATAGAGATTCCCTAAAATATAGATCGGTTTATGGTTTGGACGAAATTCCTACCTTATATAGAGGTACAATTCGAAGGGTTGGTTTTTCTAGAGCGTGGAATATTTTTGTACAGTTAGGAGTGACCGATGATAGTTATACGATGGAGGATTCTGAGAATATGAATTACCGTCAATTTATCAATTCATTTTTGGCATATCACCCAACAGATTCGGTGGAATTAAAATTGCGTCACTATTTAAAAATTGATCAGGATGATATTGTTTGGGCAAAATTATTAGAACTTAATTTGTTTGACGATTCAAAAATTGTTGGACTTAAAGATGCTACTCCGGCACAAATTCTTCAAAAAATATTGATGGATAATTGGACTTTAAAAGAAAATGACAAAGACATGATTGTGATGCATCACAAGTTTGGGTATATATATAAAGGAGAAAAAAAACAAATTGAATCGCAAATGGTGGTTTTGGGTGATGACCAAACGTATACAGCGATGGCAAAAACCGTAGGACTTCCTGTGGCAATTGCAACGCTAAAAATATTAAATGGCGATATCAAAACTAAAGGGGTCATCATTCCAATAAACAAAGACGTGTACGAACCAATCTTAAAAGAATTAGAGAATCATGGAGTTATTTTTAGCGAGAAGGAAGTTCCCTTTTTAGGATATAATTCTGAAAATATTAGCTAGTATCATATTAAGTCTATATATTTGCTAGGTTATTAAAAATAAACATTAATSRWARMWMSRRCAAYMKAWAAAAAAATCCAGTCTCGTGACGAGATTAATTCTTTAAACAAGAAGTATCGTAAGCTATCTGTAAGTGAAAGAATTACAGAATTATACACTAATTTTGGTACAGATGAAATCATGCTTACGAGCTCATTTGCTGCGAGTTCTGCTTTTTTGTTGCGCGAATTTTCTGAAGTCAATAAAGAACAAAAAATCTATTTCATCAACACAAAATATCACTTTGATGAAACGATGGAATACAAAAAACAACTTACTGAGTTGTATGGTTTAAAAGTGGAATGTATCGGTGCCAAAAAAGAAGACAATGATTTTACAACCCGAAATAAAACTTGGGAAGAATCGCCTGAATTTTGCTGTGACATCAACAAAGTAAGACCTTTACAACTCATCAAAGAACGTTTCACCGTTTGGGTTTCTGGACTTATGGAGTGGCAAAGTGACCACAGAGCATCCCTAGATATTTTTGAGCAACGCAACGGAATTTTAAAATTTTATCCATTGTTAGATGTTACCAAAGAGGAACGTGAACAATACATTCTAGAAAACGAATTACCATTTCACCCCTTAATTGCAAAGGGATATAGCTCTATTGGTTGTACCCATTGTACGGTTCCGGGAGAAGGTAGAGAAGGGCGTTGGAATAACAGCCCGAAAACGGAATGTGGGTTGCATTTGTAAAAACATTCTGTTTATACAACCTCACTTCGAGTGATTTAAAATACCATAGTATTTTAAATTGTATCGAGAAGATATGATTACAGCCTCGAAACAGAGCTTCTATATTCAATTGAATATCAAAACTTTCTATCTGGATGAAAAGGATTCAAATCTAAGGTTGGTTTTTTCTCACTTATTATTTCAGAAACTAATTTACCCGTAGCAGTTCCCATACTCCAACCCATCATCGCATGTCCAGTCGCAATCGTCAGGTTTTTACATTTATTTGATTTACCGATGTATGGCAATCCATCAGCCGAAACTGGACGCAATCCACTCGTTGCATCTTCCTTTTCTTCGTTTGATAATGCTATCTCTGGATAATATTTTGATACGGCTTTTGCAATCGCTTCTACCCTAACTTTATTGATATTTTGATTGATTCCTGCAATTTCCATCGTACCTGCAAATCGTGTAAACCCATTCATAGGAGTTACAGCAACTTTGGCTTCGGCTAAAATTGCTGGCATCGAAATTCCTGTTTCTTTTTTGGTGTTGATACGGTATCCTTTTCCTGCTTGTAATAATAATTTTATTCCTAATTTCTTGCTCAACAAGTCACTCCAAGAACCTGCTGCTAACACAAATTCGTCCGCAAACAACGTTTGTCTTTTTGTTTTGATAGCTGAAATTTTATCATTAACAATATCAAGATCTTCAACTTTTTCATCAATAAAAAACTGGACTTCTTGTTGCCTTAAATATGCAATCATTTCTTCCATAAACTCGTTAGGAGTGGTATGAAAATCACAATTAAACAGTACTCCGCCTTTCGCCTCAATTGCAACATTTGGCTCTAACTTTTTTAGCTGAGGGATACTTATTTCCGAAGCTTCTAAACCAATATCATTTGCCAATTTTACAAGTTTCACTTCTTCTTCTAGCATTTTTTCTGTCTGACATAACATCAACAAACCTTTCTTTTCAAAATGAAAATTGAATTCGCTTTTTTGTTTGATATCATCATATAATTCCTGGCTCCAAACTGCAATATCTTTAATTACAGGTATCGATTTTTGAACATGTTTTTCTGTACACGATTTATTAAACGCCCAAGTCCATCGTAAAAAATCTAAATCCAACCGAGGTTTTATATACAAAGGACTCGACTTATCAAACATCCATTTCAAACCTTTTTTCATGACTCCAGGAGCCGCCAACGGGATGATATGACTGGGAGATAAATAACCAGCATTTACAAACGATGCTCCATCATCCATACCAGATTGATCGATTACAATCACCTGGTGACCTTCTTGCTGAAGGTAGTAAGCAGAACACAATCCTATGATTCCGCCACCAATAACYATTACTTTTTTGCTCATTTTTTTATTTTTAAACAAATCCCGAAACAAGTTCGGAATGATTTGATTTAGCAAATCAAATCACCTGAAATCCATGTGCATACGGATCGTCTTCATCATCAATAATTATAGTATTATAGCCATAAATCTTTGCCCAACCTTCAATACTTGGAATGATTGCAGGCATTCCATCAATCGTAGTTGCTGCTTCAACCCGACCAATAAATTTACTCCCAATATAACTTTCATGAATAAATTCCTCTCCAAGTTTCAATTTTCCTTTGGAGTATAATTGTGCTAGTCTTGCTGATGTTCCTGTTCCGCAAGGTGATCTATCAATCGCTTTATCTCCATAAAAAACAGCATTTCTACTTGATGATGTTGGGTCAATCGGATTTCCTGTCCATAACATATGCGTTACATCTCTAAAAGTATCATTCTCTGGATGCACAAACATATCTGGATATTTTTCATTGATACGTTCTCTCACAACTTGCGAATATTGTACAATCTGACTCGCCGTAAAATCATGAACTCCGCTAAAATTTTTCTGCTGATCTACAATCGCATAATAGTTTCCTCCATACGAAACATCAAAAGTAATTTCTCCTAATTCTGGGCAATCAACAGTCAGATTTTCTGCGGCTAAATAAGATTTTACATTGGTGAATTTCACCCAATTTACTTTTTCCCCTTTTAATCCATAGGTCACTTTTACCAATCCTGCTGGTGCTTCCATCAAAATAACACCTTCAGTTTTTGGAGTAATCAAACCCTCTTCAATTGCAATGGTAATCGTACCAATTGTACCGTGACCACACATTGGCAAACATCCCGAAGTCTCGATAAATAAAATCGCAATATCATTTTCTGGATTGTGAGGTGGAAATAAAATACTGCCACTCATCATGTCGTGACCGCGAGGTTCAAACATCAAACCTTTGCGAATCCAATCGTATTCTTTTAAAAAATGTTGACGCTTTTCGCTCATGGTTTTCCCTATCAAATTAGGACCACCACCGGCAACAACTCGCACAGGATTTCCGCAGGTATGTGCATCGACACAAAAAAAAGTTTTTCTACTCATTTGTGATAGCACCTTTAGTTTGATTTCCATTTACCAACCTAGAAATCCCAAGTGGATTTTCATTTTGTAATTCTGCTGGCAACAAATTATTTGGCCAATCTTGATAACTAAACGGACGCACCCATCTTTTGATGGAATGAATTCCGACTGCTGTAAATCTGCTATCTGTTGATGCTGGATATGGCCCACCGTGATTCATAGACGGACAAACCTCAACTCCTGTTGGGACTCCGTTAAAAATGATTCGCCCTACTCTATTTTGAAGAGCGGATATTACCCCAGAAAAATTAGTTTCTTCATTATCATCTGCGATAATTGTTCCTGTTAATTGACCTTCTAAACTGGCAATAATTGTTTCTAATTGTTGCCCATCTTCACATTGAACAACAATAGAATACGGTCCAAAAACCTCTTGATGCAACGTAGGGTTTTCTAAAAATGTTTGTCCACTAACAGTTGTAACAACTTGTCTTGCAAAGTTGGTTTCGACAGCATCCTTATAATCAGAAACAACGGTTAAGTCTTTTTGAGAGATTGCTTTTTCTTTGTTGATTTCAAAGGCTCCAACAATATTTGGATGCAGCATACACATCGGGTCAATCTGTACAATTTGAGCTGCCAACTCAGAAATAAACTGCGTCAATCCATCGCCTTTAATTCCCAAAATCAACCCTGGATTTGTACAAAATTGTCCGGTTCCTAAAGTGATAGAACCCGCATAGGTTTTTGCCAAATCATTCGCTCTATTTTCTAAAGATTTTGGCAACATAATCACCGGATTTACCGAACCCATTTCAGCGAAAACTGGAATCGGTTCTTTACGTTTTGAGGCTAAATCATATAAGGCTCTACCTCCACGAATACTTCCTGTAAACCCAACTGCTTTAACTCCTGCATGAGAAACTAATTGTGTACCGACTTCGATTCCGCTACTATTCAAATTAGAAAAAACACCATTTGGCATTCCTGTTTTTTTAGCAGCTTTTATAATTGCTGAGGCAACTAATTCGCCCGTACCCGCATGCATCGGATGTGATTTTACCAACACCGGACAACCCGCAGCAAATGCCGCAGCCGTATCGCCGCCAGCAGTTGAATATGCTAACGGAAAATTACTCGCCCCAAAAACCACAACGGGTCCAAGAGCAGTTAACATTTTTCGCAAATCTGGTTTCGGAATCGGGGCACGATTTGGTTGTGCCGTATCGATACTTGCATCTACCCAAGAACCTTTTTCTAGCAAAGTTGCGAAAGATCTTAATTGCCCAATTGTTCTACCTCGTTCTCCTTGCGCTCTTCCTGCAGGCAATCCTGTTTCTGAACAATAGGTATTGATTAATTCGTCACCCAAATCCAAAATTTCATCAGCAATGGCATTTAAAAATTCGGCTCTTTTTAATCCAGATATATTGCTGAATTCTTTAAATGTTTTTGTAGCCAAAGAAACAGCATTGTTAATTTCATCAGAAGTAGCTTCGTAAAAAGTGTTTTTATTTTCGACATTCAATTGTGGATTGAAGGTTTTAAAAGTAACTTCTCCTTTTGCTGATTGCTGGTTTCCTATATAGTTTTTTCCTGTTATCATTTTTGTGTTTTTTTTTAAATACTACAAGGTTTTTGAAACCTTGTAAGAAAGTTTTTATTTGAAGAGAGATTTTGTTCTCGATACATTTTTTAATCGTGCCTCATAAAAAATACTCGAACTGACGTTGTGTACAAATTGAATTTTATAAATTTTCATAATCTGGTAATGTTGGTCTCGTTTTTAATCCTTCTTCAATAATAGAAATTACATGTTTTCTTTCATCACCAAAAAGAGGCAAACGAGGTTCGCGCACAAATTCAGTCCCTATATTTGTATAGCTTTCTGCCAACTTAATATTTTGCACTAATTTAGGATTAATATCCAACTCTAACAAAGGTAAAAACCAGCGATAAATTTCAATTGCTTCTTTAATTCTACCTGCTTTTTGAAGCTCATAAATAGCAACTGTTTCTTTTGGAAATGCACAAACCAATCCTGCTACCCAACCATCAGCCCCCATCAATAAGCTCTCCAAAGCCACGGTATCAACACCTGTCATGATTTTTAGACGATCGCCAAAACGATTCTTGATTCGGGTGACATTAGAGATATTTCTGGTCGATTCTTTTACCGCTTCAATATTATCACATAGCAATAATTCTTCGAACATATCCAGCGTAACTTCAATTTTATAATCCACCGGATTGTTGTAAATCATAATTGGTAAGGGTGTACTTTTTGCAACAGATTTAAAATATTTCACCGTTTCTCTATCACCTGCTTTGTACCGCATTGGGGGTAGCATCATCAATCCTTTTGCACCATCTTCTTCTGCAATTCTCGCCGCCTTAATTGCTCCTTTTGTCGATTGTTCTGCGATGTTCATTAATACCGGAATTTTCCCGTCAACAATATCAACGGTCGTTTTTGTAAGGATTCTTCGCTCGTTTTCTAATAAAGTACTCGCTTCTCCGAGGGTTCCTCCCAAAACAATTCCATGAACACCTGCCGCTACTTGTGCGTTGATATTGGTTTCAAACATTTGCAAATCTAAGGTGTCATCTTTCGTGAATTTGGTGGTTACTGCTGGCATTACGCCTTTCCATTCTATGCTCATAAGTGTAAAATTTAGATGGTAAAATTACTACGGATTTAGACTTTATTCTTTACAAAAAATATCCAATAATGATRTTATTTTATCCATATTAAAAATTTATTTAATTTAATAGATTAATTATTGACTATTTTTGCAATATGAAAGTTTTGCCATTTAAGATTCCAAAACCAGAWAACGAAGYCTTGGTTTATCAARAAGATGATGAGATTCTTTTTTATAACAAGCTTCATCAACACGAAGAAATTCAGATTAGTTTTATTGTAAAAGGAGAAGGAACTTTAGTTATTGGAGATTCTATTTCTGATTTCAAAACTGATGACATCATTGTGATTGGTAGTAATATTCCGCATGTTTTCAACAGTGATATTTCATCAAAAGAATCTTCATTTATGATGACATTATTTTTTACTCGTGATTCTTTTGGAGATTCCTTTTTTGATTTAAATGAGTTTCAATCACTCAAAACTTTCTTTAAAAAGAGTACGTATGGATTCAAATTATCATCAAATAAATTAAGATTAAAAAAGAACTTTTTATCACTAAAAAAAGCAACAAAACTACAGCGATTCATTTTATTATTCGAAATTCTGCAAATCATCAACAAATCAAAAACTACACAGTTATCGTCTTTTATTTATCAAAAAAGTTTTAAGGATGTAGAAGGAAAACGCATGAGTGACGTATTTGAATATACCATGACAAACTTCTCGAAGCCTATATATTTAGAGCAAATCGCATCGGTTGCAAGTATGACCACCAACGCCTTTTGCAAATATTTTAAGCAACGAACTAACAAGACTTACTTTCAATTATTAAATGAAATCAGAATTGCAAATGCATGTAAAATTTTAAAAAGAGAGAAAGATTTATCAATAAATGAAGTGGCACTTTTATCAGGATTTCAAAATATTTCTAATTTTAACAGGAAGTTTAAACTGGTCAAAAAAATGACTCCGAGTGAATTTAGGAAAAGCCCTCTATCCCGATAATTATCGGGACTCAAAGGGGGATTTGAGACTTGATAAAAAACTGTCCTTTTTCGCTTCTCGATACAATTTAAAATACTTATGTATTTTAAATTACTCGAAGTGACGTTGGAAATATCAAGAAAAAACAAAACTACTATNTCTWMANWMTTCSYRAYWMTATATTGATTAATTCGTTGTTCTAAAATGGCGAGGGTTACTGTACCTTGTTCTAAAATAACTTCGTGGAATTCTCGAATATCAAAGTTGGTGCCTAACTTAGATTCAGCTTTTTCACGAAGTTCTCTTATTTTTAATTCTCCTATTTTGTAAGACAATGCTTGCCCTGGCCAAGAAATATATCTGTCAATTTCGGTATTTACATTATGGATTGACAAAGCCGAATTTGAACTCATATATTCTACTGCCTGCGCTCGTGTCCAATTTTTTGTGTGGATTCCGGTATCGATTACCAACCTGCAAGCGCGCCACATTTCGTAAGTCAATTTCCCAAATTGTTGGTATGGAGTTTCGTAAATCCCCATTTCATCCGCCAAAAATTCGCAATACAAACCCCAACCTTCGCCATACGCAGAGAGGTACATATTGCGTCTGAATTGCGGAATGCTATCACCCAATTCGTTATTCAAACTCCCCTGTAAATGATGCCCCGGAACCGCTTCATGCACCGTTAACGATGGCAAAGCGTACAATGGACGACTACTTAAATTATAAGTATTCACCCAATAATATCCAGGTTCTGTGCTGTTTTTACTCGTACCTATATAACGCCCCGTGGTGTATTTTGGGGCGATTGCATCTGGCACAGGAGCTATACCATAAGGTTTTCTTGGTAAGGTGATAAAATATCTTGGCAATTGTGCATCCACTTTTTTAGCGATGTTGCGCGCTTCTTTTAAAAGATCATCCGCTGTTTTTGCGTAGAATTGCGGATCAGTTCTTAGGAATTTTAGAAAATCTGCAAACGAACCTTCGAAGTTTAGCTCTTTAATAATCTGCATCATTTCTGATTTGATGCGTGCCACTTCTTCAATTCCTTTTTGATAAATTTCATCCGCAGTTAAATCTAGAGTGGTGTAATAATGAATTCTATTTTGATAATAAGCAGCTCCATTTGGTGTTGATGACACCCCGATTTCGGTTCTTGTTTTTGGAAGATATTCTGATTCAAAAAACTGCTTTACTTTTTTAAATTCTGGAATCACATTTTTTTCAATCGCAATTTTAGCAGCATTCAAAACAGAATCTTTTTGAGACTCAGTCAAAATTTCAGGTAAATTTAAAAATGGAGAATAGTAATAACTGTCTTTATAATTCGCAACTATATGTGTGTTATATGAAGATTCGTAGCCATTTTCGAAAATTATTTTTGGTTGCGAAACGCCTTCTTCCAAACCTTTTCGCAACAAAATAATATGTTGACTTACATATTCTGGAATTGCATTTAGCTTATTTAAATATTCTTTTACTTGCCAATAATTAGTAAGTGGATGTACATTATAAGGTAGGTTATTGTGAAAACCAGTATCGGACAACAGAGGATTTAAATACTCTTTAAAATTATAAAAATCAATTGTTTCTTGTAATTGAAACTGTAATAATTGAAGAGAGATATTTTCAGTTTCAGACAATTCATCTGCATCAATTTCTGACAATTGATTTAAAATTTCTTTTGAATAGTTTGCCTCGGATTGATAATGTTTTTCGGTATAAATCCCTAAAGGATATTTAGTATCATCATACCCTTCTCGATCTTGATATTTGGTAATTATCATCTCTAATTTTTCTGATGTTGTTGTCGTTTGAAAACTCATCAAACAAAAAGGAGCTATTAAAAGTAGGATTATTTTTTTCATATTATTCTAAATTTTCTAATTCTTGTTTTAATTTTTTGGTCAAACTATTTACTACTAAATTATATGAATGATCGATTAATTCTTTAAAAAAATCATCAGATAAATTACCCTCTGGCTCAACGGTATTCCAATGTTTTTTATTCATATGCCACCCAGGGAATATAGTTCCATCATACTCTTCTCTCAACTCAATTGCTCGCTCAGGTTCGCATTTTAAATTGACTCCAAATGGAATTCTATTCAACCCACAAAGCGCAAACATTTTGTTCATCACTTTAAAAACTAAGGTGATTTCGTCAAATGGAAAGTGTTCTGTCACTCCCTTTTTTGATAAGCAATATTCTCTATATTGTTCAACGTTCATAGGCCACTTAATCCCCAAATGGGGAATTTTGATTAATCTAATTTATACAAAACTGGTTTACTCGGTGTAGCATCATTTTTAAAAGGAGCAATTTGTAAATTCAACAAATAGGTTCCGTCTTTGACTTTATTTTCAACATAAATGAATTCCGTTATGGTTGCATCTAAACGGTATTTTCCGTCAAAATTCCAAAATGCTTTGTGTGCTTCTAACCTGCCCTCATCTTTTTCTTTATCAACCGATGGAAGGTCTATCAACAAATGCTTTACACCTGTTTCCTTGATATATTCTGCACATTCTTTTGTGAGATAAGGTGGATTTGTATTTGAATATTGATGCTGATTTTTTAATTTATTATTGGGCAAAGTCCGAATTACCAAGGCTTCAATATTCTTATTTCTAATCTGCTTTTCAACTTGAATTTTTGTAATAATAGCATCTCCATTTTTGATAATTTCGGGAGTGACCGAAATCAATTCTGTCATAAAAAAGAAGGTTTTTAAACTGTCATTTATATTGTAAAATTCTTTGGTGATATGACCAATACATTCGGTATGCGTACCATGTGCRTGCGGATTGAAAGCAATATTATTAAAGTTGACTGCGCCGCCTTGAGCAACATTTCCAACYCAACTATCATCAACAACCGGATTTATTTTCGGAGCATCTAAATACCACGCATTCACATTTTCTTTTGATGCGGATAACTCGATTGAGATATCAATTGGTTTTGATAAATCAGTCGAATATTCTTTGTTATTGATTGTAAGTTTGATTTTCACTTTTTAAAAATAAAGGTTTTTCCCTTAACAAATACTATTGAATATTCTTTATTGGTCTCAATACAATTTTTCTGCGCTACACTTCTAAAAATTACTCGATCTGACGTCTCCCTCATCTCTAAACCATAAATAAATCTGCTGCGATTCCATCAGCTAAAAACTTCCCTTTTGGGGTTGTTAGTAATACGAAGTCTTTACGAGGAGTAGGCGACGAAGTAATCTCATTCTTAAAAACAGATTGCTTCGCGTTGCTCGCAAAAACGAGTAGGCTTTGATCTATAAATTTMNTGTGWYSAYWYCAWCMAKTKTTYAAMRYNAWTWWWKCSMAWAMWMWWMTWNTTATTTTTCGCAAATCAACTCCCCAAATGGTTCGCAAACCTGTCATGATGGTTTCGTTGAATCGATCATTTTTAGATAACAACTCTCTTTCTGAAGGAAGTTTATTTTGCTGAATCGATTTTATATATTTTGAGTTATTGGATACATTCCAACTTCTACTTTCTCCATCAAACGAATGTGCCGAAGGCCCGAACCCCAAGTACGACACACCTTTCCAATACGACRTATTGTGTTTTGAGAACAAATTTGGTTTCCCAAAATTAGAAATTTCGTAATGTATAAATCCGTTTTTAGCAGTCTCTTCTACCAAAATATCAAAATGATTTGCGGCTAATTTTTCATCCAAAGGTGGATATGTTCCTTTTTTAATAAAGGATGCCAATGCTGTTTTAGGCTCAACCGTTAAGGCATAACTCGATATATGATTGATTCCTAAATTAAAAACTTTTTGCAGATTTTTTCTCCATTTTTCTGCACTCATATTTGGGATTCCATAAATTAAATCAACCGTAATATTCTCAAAGTGGCGGGTCGCCACAGACAATGAATTTAGGGATTCGGATGAGGTATGCGCGCGATTCATCATTTTTAAATCATCCTCAAAAAAGGATTGTACACCAATACTCAATCGATTAATTGGAGATTTAGACAGTTCAATTATTTTCTTTTCTGACAAATCATCTGGGTTTGCTTCGAGGGTAATTTCTGGATTTGGAGCAACATCAAAATTAGTATAAATCGCAGTTATTAAAAACTGAATTTCATCAATAGATAATAAGGAAGGTGTTCCTCCTCCAAAATAAATAGTTTCGATAAGCTCATTAATTTCATCTTTTCGAAGTGTAATTTCATCAGCAATAGCGGTAATCATTTCTGATTTTCTTTTGATTGATGTTGAAAAATGAAAGTCGCAATAATGACATGCTTGTTTGCAAAATGGGATATGAATATAGATTCCTGCCAAATTATTTAACCCGTTTCTGATTTTGTTTTACAAAAGAACTCCAACCTGAATATGACTTTCCAATATCAATTCTACCGCTGTTGTAAAAATGACAAACTGCTGCTGCCAACCCATCGGTTGCATCTAAATTTTTTGGGAGTGATGTAAGTTTTAAAGTGCTTTTTAGCATCCCTGCAACCTGCTCTTTACTCGCATTTCCGTTTCCTGTAATTGCCATTTTTATTTTTTTAGGAGCGTATTCTGTTATCGGAATTTGACGCGATAATCCTGCTGCAATGGCAACTCCTTGTGCTCTTCCTAACTTTAACATCGACTGTACATTTTTACCAAAAAATGGTGCTTCAATGGCGATTTCATCAGGATGATAAGAGTCTATTAACTCAATGGTACGATCAAAAATATGTTTTAATCGCACGTAATGGTCGTCATATTTATTTAGGACTAATTCGTTCATCAACATAAACGTCATTTGTTTATTTTCGACTTTTATCAATCCAAACCCCATTATGGTAGTTCCTGGATCGATGCCTAATATGATTTTTTCTGTGGACAATATTTCGTTTCTTTGTGGTAAATGTACGACAAATCAAAAAGAAACTCCAACTAAGAATTTTAACTTCTCAATGCTAATTCTAACATTATTTATCACAGCAATTTACATCCTTATTATTGGGAGTTTTATTGTTGGTTTTGATAAAGTTAAATCATTCAATACACTTAGTGAAAAACCAATTACATCATTTTCTGTAATTATTCCTTTTAGGGATGAAGCTGAAAATTTACCTGAATTATTAAACAGTCTATCAAAATTAAAATACCCGAAGTATCTTTTTGAAATTATTTTTGTTGATGATGACTCTACAGATGACGGAAAAAATATAGTTGAAAAATTTAAATCCGAATATCCTGAAATAACAATTCAAATTTTTAATAACCTTCGAAAATCTAACTCCCCAAAAAAAGATGCGATAGAAACTGCTATTAAAAAATCATCATTCGATTGGATTGTAACGACAGATGCAGACTGTATTGTTCCAAAAAATTGGTTATTGTCTTTTGATAATTATATTCAGGAAAATAAACCAAAAATGATTTGTGCTCCTGTAACTTATTCGGTTAATAATTCTTTTTTAGAGCAATTTCAATTGTTAGATTTTATCAGTTTGATTGGCACAACCATAGGAGCTTTTGGGATTAAAAAACCTTTTATGTGCAACGGTGCAAATTTATGTTATTCTAAAAAAGTCTTTTTAGAAGTTGATGGTTTTGAAGGCAATAATTCGATATCAAGCGGTGATGATGTGTTTTTATTAGAAAAAGTAGTTAATAAATTTCCAAGTGATGTTCACTTTTTAAAATCAAAAAATTCGATTGTTTATACCAAGCCAGAATCGACCTTAAATAAACTTTTTCAGCAGCGAATTCGATGGGCATCAAAAACAGCCGCAACAAAAAACTCGTTTGGAAAATTTKTTGGAGTCCTCGTTTTCTTAATGAACTTATTAATTGTTAGCTTAGTGATATCAATCGCATTCAATTCAACTTTATCAAACTTTATACTTTGGGCATTTACAGCCAAATTCATCCTTGATTTTATCCTAATCTACAAAACCCTGTATTTTACAAATCAGCTAAAAAACATTCTTTTCTATCCAATTACTGCAATATTTTACCCGTTTTTTATTATTTATGTTTCCTTTTTATCAATTTTTAAAAAACCTATTATTTGGAAAAACCGCAGCATATCAAATTAAAAATAAGTTTACATCTCGCTTATAAATAAATTAAAATCACCAATAATGATTTGTATTTTTTTCTTATCATTGTAAGTCTGAAAAACTAACTAAAATGAAAGCCCATACTACCTACAAAATATTTCCAAAAGCAATTGAAGTATTTATAAATGAACATTACGAATTAGGAACTATAAATTTTGGAAATGTTGAAAATAACGTAAAGGCGATCCTTCAAAAATTAAAAATTGATGACATTCTAGAATGCCAATGGGATGTTACTCACCTATTTTTCTTTGACAAAATTGATATCAGTAAAAAAAACAACAAGCCTTCAGATTTTGACGAGTATGCTAATTTTAAATTTTCATTCACTTCTAAAATAGACAAGAATACAACGAAAGAATATGAACAAGCAATCGAAAAATTAGAAGCTGAATTTATCAATAAATATCAAAATAAATTGGAAGTTGAATTCCAAAAATTCAAAACTCAAGAGGCTAAAAAGAAAAAGAGAAAAGAAATGCTAACCTATATTTTCACTGGTTTGGTATTTGTTGCACTTGCTGCTGTTTTGGTTATTTACAAACTATCTCAAGAATAGTCAATCTAAACCAACGGGTCTAAAAACACAATAAACTACACGTTTTTATAAATAAACGGTATGTTTTTTAATATTCGTTTGGTTATTAGAATATTATCTTTTACATTTGGGGCAAGTCAACCCCACAAACCCCACATTATGGCTCTTTACACTTACAAAACCTCAAACCCTGCGTTTAGCAGAGATGTTTGGAAAGGCTACGCCTATTCATCAAACAAAATGACCGTTAACGGTATTATTGCAAAATCTTTTTTCTGCTTACTTCTCGTCGCAAGTACAACTTGGCTTTCTTGGGAGTTAATAGGAATGGGATACAACACCAACCTATTTATTTATGGAGGACTCATCGGAACCGTATTTTTTAGTTTAATTACGGCTTTCATCCACAGATTAGCACCAGTATTAGTCCCTCTTTATTCTTTAGCCTTAGGATTTTTTCTTGGCGGAATCACAATTTACGCCGAGAGTAAATTTAAAGGAGTGCCGATGCAAGCAATTGGTGTAACAATCACCACATTTTTTGTGATGTTGTTTTTATACAAATCAAAAATTGTAAAAGTTACCGAACGATTTAGAAGCGTCTTAATTGTAGCAATTTCAATCATCTCAATTATTTATGCGCTGAGTTGGGCATTGCACATTTTTGATATAGAAACACCTTTTACCATCTTAGACAACTCGTCTTATTTAGCAATCGGATTTAATATAATTGCCGCAGGAATTGCTGCATTTACATTGATGTTAGACTTTGATTTTATCGAAAGAAAGAAAAATCATGTACCAAAATATATGGAGTGGGTAGCGACGTGGGGATTGCTAGTTACACTCGTTTGGGTATATGTTGAAGCACTTAGAATTGTAAAGAAAATTGTGATTAATTAATTCACAAATACTGCGATAACTTCTTCGGAATGCATCCAAAAATACAATACGCCTAACAAAACGATGAGCATTATTATCAATCGCGTTCTGTTAGGTTTTTTTCTTTTTTTAAATCTTGAGTTTTCCATTTTTATTGTTTTTGATTGATGAGACCCCTCTTTAGCTTTAACTAACTTYCATTGCTCTAAGCATTTCTCTTTTACCAGGAGGTCCAGGAAGTTTTTCTACTTTAAAACCGACTTCTATCATTGCTCTTCTAACAGATCCTTTTGCAGAGTAGGTTACTAAAACTCCACCTTCTTTTAAGGCATCATACATTTTTTTAAAGATAGCAACTGTCCATAATTCTGGCTGTACTCTTGCTCCGAATGCATCAAAATAAATTAAATCAAAACATTCTTTATCATCAATATCATTAAAATCTTGTTGCCGTTTTGTTAAAGAAAAATCATCTGATAAATCACATTTTTTTTTCTGCGGATTTGAATGCATCTTACTAAATATATCAGCAAACTTATTCGCACTTAACTCAGACACGTAATTTAATTGCTGCAATTCATCCTCAGAAATTGGAAACTTCTCTACTCCGACATAATCAACTTTTAAATCTAATTTTTTAGCTTCAATAAAAGTGATAAAACTATTCAATCCTGTACCAAAACCGATCTCCAAAATTTTTATTTTTTGATTCTGAAACAAGTTCAATCCACTCTTAATAAAAACATGATAGGCTTCTTGAATCGCACCATGTTTAGAATGATATTGTTCATCCCAATCAGGAATATGAATCGTAGTAGACCCATCGGAAGTTGTAATTATTTCTCGTTTCAAATCACTCGATTAATAATTTTTGAATCCTAGGGATTGGCCCTGTACAAGTGGTTTGATGACAAGCTACACAAGAATGAATCGTCTTATTAAATGCTTGTTTTAAAGAATCTTTTGAGACCTCATAAACTGCCTTTTGATGCTTTTCAAAAAGTTTTGCAAATAGTTGAAAACTCTCATCACGCTCAAAACGATCTGTCATTTTAGCTGTGTGAAGCTCATTAAAGTTTACTGGTAATAAAGACAATGCTTTGTCATTTACAATCTGACTTTTTAAACTATCATTATACACATAAAACTCTTCCATCAGCAATGCCAACTCAGAATACTTATACATATCAAAAGGCTGATTTTCAACAACTTCTTTCTTYTCTGATTTACATGAAATCATCAAAAATAAAAGTAAAAAAACTGTAAGGTAACTAATTTTCATATATCAAATTATTCAGCTATCAACACGCCATCTGCCAAAAAGGAATAGGTAAACTTTGGGTCTGTTATTTTTGCAATCTCTTCATCAGATTTCCCTGCATCTTTCGCAAAATGTTGCAGCTCATCCACCGAAACAATACTCACATATGCCTTACCATTCACTACAACTTGTCTCTCTTCAGAGTTCATAGGAACAAAAAATCCATAATCTTTAAATTTAACTGTCGTTTCTTGCGCATCACCCAAGTCAATTTTCATCCAGCACCCTTTAGTTTTACAAACCTCACTTACTGTTGATGCAAATTTAACATCAATCGTATCCCCTTCTTTTAAGGTTTTAAATTTAGAAATCATGTCATTTTTAGAAATTGCATTTTTAGCAGTAATCGTTTCTCCAAACGATGCATAATTTACTTTTACTTCTTCTTTTTTACAAGCAATAATTGTAATTAAAAATACAATTRGTAGTCCTACTTTTTTCATTATTAATAATTTTTAGTTTACACAAATTTATTAATCCACTGTGAATTAAAATAATAATAATGAATAATTAATTTTATACCTTTACACCTGATTAAAGCACTAAAAAATGAGCACMGAAATACAAAATATTAAAATCAGTAAAATTGCAAAATCTAAAATCAATGAAGTAGATTTTAGCAATGTAGCATTTGGCAGCATCTTTACCGACCACATGTACGTGTGTGATTATAAAGATGGTAAATGGCAAACTCCGGTGATTAAACCCTACGGACCAATAATGATGGATCCATCAGCAAAAGTATTTCATTACGGGCAAGCAGTTTTTGAAGGTATGAAAGCTTACAAAGCAGACGATGATACTATTTGGATGTTTAGACCCGAAGAAAATCAAAAGAGAATAAACATCTCATCGGCAAGATTGCAAATGCCAGCTTTTCCAAAAGATTTATTTTTTGATGGTTTAGAAACTTTATTAAAATTAGACAAAGATTGGATTCAAAAAGGCGAAGGTAACTCAATGTACATTCGTCCTTTTGTAATTGCAACCGAAGCGGGTGTGTCTGCATCACCATCACTAGAATATAAATTTATGTTTTTACTCTCTCCTGCACAGGCTTATTTTAAAGCTGGCGGAAAAGGCGTAAAAGTTTTATTTGCTGATAAATTCAGTCGCTCTGCCAATGGCGGCGTAGGGTTTGCAAAAGCTGCAGGTAACTATGCCGGACAATTTTACCCAACGCATTTAGCGCAAGAAGCAGGCTACCAACAAGTAGTTTGGACGGATGCAGACAAGCATGAAAATCTTGAAGAAGCAGGTGTAATGAATGTGTTTTTTAGAGTAGGTGATACCTTATTAACAGCTCCAACTTCTGATAGAATTCTAGACGGAATTACGCGTAGAAGCATTCTACAAGTTGCAGAAGATGAAGGCATGAAAGTTGAAGTGAGAACGGTATCTGTTTTCGAAATTGAAGAAGCTGCTAAAAACGGAACGTTATTAGAAATGTTTGGTGTTGGTACCGCTGCGGTGGTAAGCCCAATTTCAGGATTTGGTTTTAAAGGCAACGACTATGAATTGCCAGAAATAGAAGAAAAAGATAGCTACGCAATGCGATTAAAAAAACGTATTACTGATATCCAAAATAATAAAGCCGAAGATATCTTTGGATGGAGATATTTAGTGAAGGAATAATTTTTAATGAAAAGTTAAAAATGAATAATTAAAAAGTCGCCAATTGGCGACTTTTTAATTATTATAATGCTTCAGAAATTTGCTTTGCGACTTCTTCAAATTCTTCTTTTGATAGCGATACTTTTTTCTTAAACTGAATATCTTCCATCGCGTTTAACGGAATTAAATGCACATGTACATGTGGCACTTCCAACCCAATTACCGACATCCCGATACGCTCACAAGGAACTACTTTTTCTAAGGCGATTGCAATTTTTCTAGAAAACTCCATCAATTTAGAATAGGTGTTTTCATCCAAATCGAACAAGCGATTTACTTCCTTTTTTGGCACCACCAAGGTGTGTCCTTTTGCATTTGGATTGATATCTAAAAAAGCAAAAAAATCTTCATTCTCTGCTACTTTGTAACTCGGAATTTCACCAGAAATAATCTTTGTAAAAATAGATGCCATTATCTTGATATATCAATTATTTCGAATTTCATAATTCCGTTAGGAACCTGAATCTCGGCAACATCACCAACCTCTTTCCCTAACAATCCTTTGCCAATTGGAGAGTTAACGGACAGTTTACCAGTTTTTAAATCCGATTCAGAATCAGCAACTAAGGTATAACTGAATTCCATTTTATTGGCTACATTCTTAATCTTCACTTTAGACAATACTAATACTTTAGAGTTGTCTAATTGCGATTCATCAATAATTCTTGCCCCAGAATAAACTTGTTTTAACTTGGCTATTTTTAGTTCTAAATAGGATTGTTCCTCTTTTGCTGCATGATACTCAGCATTTTCACTTAAATCACCTTTATCTCTTGCTTCTGCAATATCATTACTCACCCTTGGACGCTCCACAGCTTCCAACTGTTCTAATTCTGCTTTTAATTTTTTTAATCCTTCCGCAGTATAGTAAGATACTTCGCTCATAATATTGATTTTAAATATGAAATAATTGAATCTCTTGAA
>NVSL01000032.1 GCA_002401215.1 Flavobacteriaceae bacterium
ACAAGAAATAATAAAATTTTGTATTTCTATATATTTTATAAAAATAATCATAAAATATTTAGTGGACTAAAAAATCTACCAATCACTTATAAACAATAAGAAATTAAGATATTTCAAATATCCATTAACAAAACTTAACAAAAATATTTAGTACCATGTGTTGCATAGTACCTTTTTTTATTCATATCTTTGCATAGTAAAATAAAAGGTATAACATATTATGAATTCTAAAAACACAAACAACAACGCATTCTTAATTCACATTTCTGCATTTGCAGGATACTTTTTTCCAATGGGTGGCATCATAGCTCCCGTAATTTTTTGGCAGGTTAAAAAAGATGAAAGTGAATATTTAGATGCGCAAGGAAAAGAAGCTGTCAACTTTAATTTGAGTTTTGCGCTTTACGCCTTTATTTTAGGTCTTTCAATTATTCCTTTAATTCTTGGAGTTCCAAGTTTCTTTGGCATTTTCGGCGGAATATCACTCCTAGTAATTCTTGAAATCATCCGTTTTGTATTGATCATTCTTGCAGCGGTAAAAGCAAATAATGGTGAGTTTTACAACTACCCATTGACCATAAAATTTATAAAATAAAATAAAACCAATGATGCAATTAAAGAAAAATACGTCAATTCGACCCGATAGCTATCGGGTGATTTTTAGTAGCAAAAGTAAATAAAAACAGTATCAAGAATAGTATTTTCTTTAAAAGAATGGTTCTCGATACAAAATTTTTATCAAAATTTTACTCGAACTGACGTCTCTAGAAAAATTTAAAATTAAATGCACAACGGGTAATTAAATACCTAATGCCAAGTAAAATCTAAGCAATAAAAGTATACCTATATGAAGATTGAAAACACAAAAGCGCAAATGCGAAAAGGGGTTTTAGAGTATTGCATCCTCTCTATCTTAAAAGGAGGTGATGCCTATACTTCAGAAATTCTTAGCCATCTAAAAGACGCAAAATTACTGGTGGTCGAGGGCACCGTATATCCCCTACTTACACGATTAAAAAATGCAGGACTGCTCAATTATCGTTGGGAAGAATCTACCTCAGGTCCGCCACGAAAATACTACGGATTGACAGAAACCGGAAAACTATTTTTAAAAGAACTAAACACAACTTGGAGCGACTTAGTAGAAGCTGTGGAGTTGGTAACAACTAAAAAATCAACAAAAAAATGAACAAGACTATAAACATAAATCTCGGAGGATTGTTTTTTCATATCGATGAAACTGCATATCAAAAATTAAATAGATATCTGAATGCTATCCGTAAATCTTTGAGTGATGACCCGCAAGGTAAAGACGAAATTATTAAGGATATAGAAATGCGCATCAGCGAATTATTGACTGATAGAATTGTTGATACACGGCAAGTTGTGAGTGAATCTGACATTGACGAAATTGTAAATATTATGGGGCAACCCGAAGATTATAATGTTGATGAAGAGTTTTTTAACGAAGCTTCTTACACAACAAACAGCAGAAGAGCTAGTAAAAAATTATACCGTGATGGTAACGATAAATTTTTAGGAGGTGTTGCTTCTGGTACCGCACATTATATTGGCATTGAACCAATTTGGTCGCGTATCCTTTGGTTGCTTTTAGCTTTTGGTACTGGTTTTGGATTCTTTATTTATCCGCTTTTATGGGTCCTTCTTCCTGAGGCAAAAACAACTGCCGAAAAATTAGAGATGGAAGGAGAATCAGTAAATATAGACAACATCGAAAAAAAAATTAGAGAAGAATTTAATACCGTTTCACAAAGGGTAAAGGATGGCGCCAATGATGTGGGCGAAAAAATATCGAGTGCTGATTATCAAAAATACAAGACCAAAGCAAAATCTGGTTTGCAAGAATTTTTAGATACTGTTGGTAATATTATCATGGCATTACTAAAAGTATTTGCAAAATTTATCGGTGCACTTATCGTATTTATCGCTTCAATAACATTGATCACTTTAATCATCGGATTCTTTTCTTGGGGCAGCATAGAAGCCCTAGGAATACAGGAAGAATGGCTAAGAATTCCACCACAATTTATCAACACAGCACTCCCTTATTGGCTAATTATATTCTTCGGATTTATGGCTATTTCAATTCCATTTGTAGTGTTATTTATGTTGGGAATCAAAATATTATCTAACAATGCAAAATCATTTGGCAAGGTTACAAGACTCCCTTTATTAGCACTTTGGATTGTATCAATTTTAGGATTGATATTTACTGGAATCGATTTTTCTAGTCGCTATAAACGCGCAAGTATCGATACTACAAAACACGAATTAAACATTATGCCAACGGACACTTTAAACATTTCTATGATNAGTAATGATGAATATGACGATGGAAAATTTTACAGAAATAGTCAAACAATTAGAATTGTTGATGTGCTAGATACAAAAAAACTATACACCAATAATGTAGATGTTGACATTAGAAATAGTGATACGGGTACTGCTTATCTAAAAATCAGAAAGTACGCCCATGGCAGAAATCGTTCTACCGCAAAAGAAAATGCTAAGAAGATTGAATATCAATTTGAATTGATGGATAAAAATTTACGCTTGAACAATTATTTTTTAAATGAATTTCCTAACGGATTTTTTGATCAAGACCTAGATGTAATTATTTATTTACCCGAAGGATATACAGTTTACCTAGACAAAACCACAAAATATTATTTAGATGATGTGGCGAATGTTCAAAATATTCATGATGAAAGAATGACAAAACATCATTATATAATGACCGATAGTGAATTGGATTGTTTGGACTGCCCAGATAACATCATCAATCATAAAACAGAAGATAAAGTCAATTTAAAGATTGATGAAGATGGGCTAAATCTCAAAATCAATTCTGAAGATGGTGAAGCTGAAATCAAAATTAACAATGACGGAGTGACTATTAAATAAATGACGGATGACGGAAAATACAATTCATCCATAAAAAATAACAGTTGAGTCAACTCATTTTTAAAAAGCAAACAATATGTTGGAATTTTGAACCAACAAAAACAATATCATTATGAAAAGCGAAGAAATAATCTACTAAAATAAAAACAGATTGCTTCGTTCCTCGCAATGATACTTAAAACTAACAACCAAAAACAACTATTATGAAGACAAAAATTACATTATTATTACTAGTCCTATTCACTGCAACATCGTGTATGTTCGACGGATTCGGAATTCAAGGAAGCAGAAATGTAATATCAGAAGACAGAAAAATTAATGCTGATTTCGAGGCTATTAAAGTCAGCCAAGGAATTTCCGTTTTCCTAACGCAATCAAACGACACCGAACTCAGAGTTGAGGCAGATGACAACATTATCGATTTATTAGTAACCGAAGTTGAAGGTGATGTATTAAAAATCTATTTCGACAAAAATGTATCTCGTGCAAAAGCGAGAAATGTTTATTTGAGTGTTTCTAAAATAAACAGAATAAAAACAACAAGTGGCGCTGAAGTGAGAGGCGAAGGTGTAATCAAATCTAAAACAATGGAGCTTGCGGCATCTAGCGGAAGTGAGATTGTAATTAACCTAGACGCACAATCAGTTTCAGCAGATTCCTCTAGCGGATCAGAAATTGAAGTAAGCGGATCTACCGATTCTTTTAAAGGTGATGCAAGTAGCGGCAGCGAAATTGATGCTGGCGATTTAATTTCTAAAACTGGGAATGTTGATGTTTCTAGTGGCGCAGAAATTAATGTTCATTCAACTGATAAATTAACCGCACATGCTAGTAGTGGCGGGAGTATAAATTTTGAAGGCAACCCAAGTGTTTTAAACAAATCTAAATCATCTGGAGGCAGTATTTCTAAACACTAACTAACCSCAGTGTTTAAAATTTGGTTGAACAAATGTTAACATAAAGTCATTTTAAAAAACATGATTCTCTTTTAAAATCGATAAAATAACAACAACCAACCCGATACATTCGGGATTTCAGTAACGCCCATTTTGTTGTTAAGGGCGTTGCTGTTTTTGTATCCTGTCCCGATAGCTATCGGGATTTTTCAGGATCTTTTTTTATTTACTTTTCAATTTTAAGGAAATATAAACAGATCGCTTCGTTTTACTCGCGAAGACGGGAGCTGTTTGTTTCGTGTTTCATACCATTGTTGGTGTTTTCACCAACAATTAAGATTTACGCTTTCGGTAAGAAAACTTCCGCCATCATACAACGCGCAGATCCGCCACCACAAGCTTCAATAGTTTCTAAAGAACTAGATAAAACAATACTGCTTTTTTCAATTTTATTTCGTTGCTCTTGGGTAAGAATTGCGTCTGCAGCTGCAGACATTACCGTATATCTTTGATTGTTATTTCCGATTACCTGTAACATATTTCCTGCAAAATGAATCACTTGATTTTCGGTAATATTGATAATTTCTTTTCCATCCTCTTTTAACTCTTTTACCAATTGCTTGCGTTCTTTTTTATCATCAATCGCATTTAGACAAACCACCGCAAAATCTTCTGCCAACGCCATCATCACATTGGTATGATAAATTGCAATACGATTTCCCTCAACAGTTTGATTCGCAATAAACGGAACAGGAGTGTATTCAAAATCTTCACAAAACTCAATTAATAAATCTTCATCTGCTCTAGGTGATAAAGCGCAGTATGCCTTTTTATTGACTCTATCTAACAACAGACTTCCGGTACCTTCTAAGAAAATCTCTTCTTCTTCGGCAGCGGTATAATCCACCACATTCTCAATTACAAATCCATTTTCTTCTAATACTTCTAAGACATCTTCTCTACGTTCTTGCCTTCTGTTTTCAGCAAACATTGGATATATCACAACGGTTCCATCCTGATGAAAAGAAATCCAATTGTTAGGAAAAATGGAATCGGGAGTATTTGGATTTGGAGTATCTTCAATCACGATTACCTCCACTCCAACGCTTCTCAACTTCAACACAAAATCGTCAAATTCTTTTAAGGCTTTGGCTTGCACCGTTGCAGGCAATACATCACCCAACTCTTTTTGATAATCATTATTGACAGCAGTTTGTTCGTTCATCCTAAAATTTACAGGACGAATCATGACGATGGTATTTGTTATTTGTTGCACTTTTACTTTTATTTTATATCTGTAAAATTATAACTTTTAAACTGTAAAATCCTAAATAAATTGAGGTCTATAATTTTATTTTGATTCAAATAAAAAATTGGAAAATTCTAATTACTTTTAAAGTATCACTAAAACAATTAAATCGACACTTAATTATGAAAAAAATAATAGCTCTCTTATTTTGTCTTGCCTTAAATAATTCATTTGCTCAAGAGAATATTCTAGAAAAAAATATAAAAACTGAAGTGAGTGCTGTTACTGTTTTTATTAAAAGTGCTCAAGTCACTAGAAGTAAAAAAGTGCAAGTATCAAAAGGAAAAACTATTTTAACGTTTAAAAATCTATCACCATTTATAGATGCGAAGAGCATCCAAATAAAAGGAAACTCAAATATCACAGTGCTCTCTGTAAACCATCAACATAATTTTATTGAAAAGTTAGATAAGAGTGATGAACTCAAAAAGTTAGAAAAAGCGCTTCAAAAAATTGAAGATAACATCGGACTAGAATACATCTATTTATCAATTATAGATGATGAAATTTCTTTTCTAAGAGAAAATAGAAATCTAAGCGGAAAAAATGAAGCTGTGTCAGTTGCCAATTTAAAAGAAGCTGCTGCATTTTATAGTTCTAAACTCACTTCGTTAAGACTCAAAAATATTGAGCGCAATAAAACGATAGAAAACCTGAACAAAGAAAAAAGGGATTATACAAAACAGCTAAATGCTTTGAAAGGCAAAAAGGAGTTTGCGCAAGGAGAAATCATTATAAAGATAGAGGCGGCAAGCGATGACACTGTTCCGTTTGAACTTTCATATATTGTTGGGAATGCGGGATGGTTACCGAGTTATGACATTAGAGCAAAAAATGTTTCGGAGCCAATTGAGTTGGTTTACAAAGCAAAAGTGCAACAGGATACTAAAATTGATTGGACCAATGTAAATTTGAAATTATCGAGTGCAGACCCAAATGTTTCGGGTGTAGCACCTGAGCTTAAAACTTATTATTTAGATTATTACACCGCTCCACCAACCTACAATAAAACTATAAATTCTATTAGAGGAAAGGTTATTAGCGCGTATGACAACTTGCCTCTACCCGGTGCAAATGTTATTGTTGAGGGAACTACAATTGGTACAACAACCGATTTTGATGGCAATTACGAACTTACTTTACCAAACAATGCAAACAAAATTTCATACACCTATATTGGTTTTGAAACGCAAACTAGAGTTGCAGACAGAGAGGTAATTAATGTTTCTTTAGTTGAAGATTCTAATTCACTCGATGAAATTGTTATTGTAGGATATGGATATAGTAACACAAAAAATATTTCAAGAGCTTTAGAAGGCAAAGCTGCTGGTCTTTCTATTAGTAAAAATGAAACTCGCTCAAAAGTGTCAATGATACCAACTACACAAATCGAAAATCAGACGACGGTAGATTATGAAATCAAAACGCCCTATTCTATTAAATCTGACAATAAAAGTTATACGGTTGCTATTGACAAATATTCATTGCCTGCATATTACCAATATTATTCTGTTCCAAAAATCAATAAAGATGTCTTTTTAATTGCTCATATTTCTGATTGGGAAAAGTATAATTTATTGGAGGGTGAAGCCAATATCTTTTTTGAAGATACTTATATTGGCAAATCATTATTAGATGTTAGGTATGCAGTTGACACCTTAAAAATATCACTTGGGGTTGATAAAAATGTAAAAGTGGATAGAGTTAAATCTAAAGAAWTTACCAAGAAACAATTTATCGGCAGCAAGAAACAAGAATTTATTGCATGGGATATTTCTGTAAAAAGCAATAAGAGTCAACAAATAAATATGTTGATTTTTGATCAGATTCCGGTTTCTACTTTAGACGAAATTAAGATAGAAGTTTTAAAATCATCGGGGGCAAAAATAAATTCGACCACAGGAACTTTGAAATGGGAATTTAAACTCAATTCTAATGAGCGTAAAAAGTTTCAATTAAAATACTCGGTAAAATATCCTAAAAACAAGAATTTGCAGATTGAGTAGGAATGATTTACTCCCTCACCAAAGGCAACCTAGAACATCTTAACAAACCCTCTTGTTTTGAAATTTAGGCATACGGAACTCAACCAACGGCATACCTACTATTTTAGTAATAGCGTATTTTTTATTGTTGTAGTAATATTATCAAGAATATCAAAGGCTGTTTCAGCCATTTTATTACCTTTTAAATCTAATAATGGGTTTATCTCAACAAACTCTATACAAACAACTTTTTTAGACTCAATAACTTGATTCATAATTTGAGTTACTTCTTCTTGATCAAATCCTTTTTTTACAGGAGTTCCTGTACCGTAAGAAATCATATCACAATCCATACTATCTACGTCAAAAGATATATAAATAACATCGCAATTATTTAACTTTAATAGCGCTTCATTCACACATTTCTCCAAACCATTAAACCTGATTTCTGAAACTGAATAGTTTTTAATATTTAAACTTTCAATTTGTTTATCTTCTGGTTCTTCAGTATCTCGTACACCAAAATAAACGACATCTTCTGCTAAAACTTTTACTCCAGGAATCGAAATATTTTTCATCCGTTCCCAAAGCGCTGATGTCTCACGATCAATTTCATTTATTTTAAAATCTAGATTGTCTTCAGATAAAGCAGCTGCCATAGGCATTCCATGAATATTTCCTGAGGGAGAAGTGTAGGGTGAATGAATATCTGCGTGAGCGTCTATCCATACAACTCCAATTCTTTTATTAGAATAAGCAGCTTTAACTCCGCTGATAGTTCCTAAAGCAGATGAATGGTCTCCAGATAAAACTATTGGGAAAACTTTTTCTTGTAAAGTAACTTCTACATGATTACTTAATCTAGTACATTGCCTTAAAACTTTACCAATCCTCTTAGCAAATGAATTATTTACTTTGTTATAAATAGATTCATTCTCAGTGTCTACATCAACAAAGTCAAATTGTTCAAAATAATTATGTTTTTTATTTATTGCAGCAATTTCTATAGCATCAATACCCATATCCGAACCTCGAGTACCCGCGCCTATATCAGATCTGTTTTTAATAATTTTAATTGAACTCAACATATATTTAAAATCTTTATCTTTTTTCTACAGGTACAAACGCTCTTTCTGTAGCTCCTGTATAAATTTGTCTTGGGCGACCAATTGGTTCTTTTAACAATCGCATTTCTCTCCATTGAGCAATCCACCCTGGCAAACGACCTAAGGCAAACATTACGGTAAACATTTCTGTAGGAATCCCCATGGCACGATAGATGATTCCTGAATAGAAATCTACATTTGGATACAATTTACGGTCCACAAAATACGGGTCTTTTAACGCTTCTTGCTCCAATCCTTTTGCAATATTTAAGATAGGGTCTTCAACTCCTAACTGACCTAAAACTTCATCAGCAGCAACTTTGATAATTGTTGCTCTTGGGTCGAAATTTTTATAAACTCTATGCCCAAACCCCATCAAACGGAACGGGTCCTTTTTATCTTTTGCCTTCGCCATATATTTGGCAGTATCACCACCATCTTCTTTAATAGCCTCTAACATTTCTAGCACCGCTTGGTTTGCACCACCGTGTAATGGACCCCAAAGTGCTGAAATCCCTGCGGATAAAGAAGCAAATAAACCTGCATGAGAAGAACCCACAATTCTTACGGTTGATGTAGAACAATTTTGTTCATGATCGGCATGTAAGATTAATAATTTGTTTAAAGCATTTGAGATGATTGGATCTACCACAAATTCTTCATTGGGTTGTCTAAACATCATCTTTAAAAGATTGTCAACATACCCATATTTTTTATTTCCGTAGTCTAAAGGAAGTCCTTGTTTTTTACGCATAGTCCATGCAACTAAGACTGGAAATTTTCCTAAAATCTTAACGATAGACTGGTACATATCATCTTCAGAATCTACATTTACCGACCCTGGATTGAATGCTGTCAACGCAGAAGTTAAAGACGACAATACGCCCATAGGATGCGCAGATTTTGGAAATGCATCTACAATTTTTCTAATATCATCATCAACAATGGTATGATTTTTTATATCATTAGAAAATTTTTCGAATTGCTCTTTTGTAGGCAATTCACCAAAAATCAACAAATAAGCAACTTCTAAGAATTCTGCTTTCTCGGCCAATTCTTCGATAGAATATCCACGGTAACGAAGTATTCCTTTATCACCTTCTAAAAAAGTGATTCCACTAACACATGCTCCTGTATTTTTATATCCAGGGTCGATAGTAATTATACCTTCGGTTGCTACTCTCAATTTTGAAATATCAATTGCCATTTCATTCKSARYWMCKKWAWWYGKWRRKAGWWKAWMWRMYTKTMCAWTYWSWWYTRWMWWWSYYWTTRMWRASWKAAWKYYWWMTYGATWMKAKTAGGTTTTCTTTTTTTTAATGCGACCAAATTTACGAAATATTAATGTTTTTTTAAGGATTTGACCAATCATTATAATATAAAAATCCTGCTACTTTATAAATAAAACAGCAGGATTCAACATATAAAACCAAAAATCATGTTTTTAGTCTACTTCTAACAATTCTTCTTTTTCTATGCCGACCATTTTTTCTAACATCTCAGTCGTGATAGATTTTGGTCTTTCTAAAGAATATCCTAAAGCTCTATCCCAAATAATATTAGATAAAACTCCGAATGATCTACCAATAGAAAATAATACAGTATAGAAATCAAATTCTTTTATTCCATAATGCCATTGTACTACACCCGATTGTGCATCAACATTTGGCCACGGATTTTTTGCTTTTCCTTGTTCTACTAAAATATCTGGAACCACTTTGTAAAGCGCATCTACATATTTAAACAACTCATCATCCTTCATGTTTTTTAAACAGAATTCTCTTTGCACCGTATATCTCGGATCCGTTTTACGCAACACTGCATGTCCATAACCAGGTATTACTTGACCGCGTTTTAAGGTTCCCCAAACGTATTTCTTCAACTCTTCTTCGGTTGGGAATTTTCCGCCCATTCGTTCTTTTAACCCTTGTAACCAGCGCAACACTTCTTGATTTGCCAATCCGTGTAAAGGTCCTGCTAATCCGTTAATCATTGCTGATGTTGCGTAGTAAATATCAGACAAAGAACTTGCAACTAAATGCCCTGTGTGTGCACTTACATTTCCACTTTCATGATCGGCATGAATGATAAAATACATGCGCGAAACATCATCATAGGGTTTGTCTTTACCCATCATATATGCAAAGTTTGCTCCTAAATCTAAATTTGGATCTGGACAAATACTTCCGTTTTCTGGGTTGTAAAGTTTATTATAAATATAGGCGCCAATCAATGGCATTTTGGCTAAAAGGTTGGTAGCGTCTTCATAGGTAGAATCCCAAAAATCCATTTTACTCATTCCTTTTTTATACTGAATACTAAAATGAGATTCGCGTTGTAAGCTCATCACTGCTGCAGATAAAATCGCCATTGGATGACTGTTTGAGGGGAATGAATCAATGACATCCCACACATATTTTGGTACGCCCCTTCGGTTATTAAAATCTATAATTAATTCATCAACTTCTTTTTGAGTTGGAATTTCTCCTGTCAACAATAAATGATACAAACCTTCTACATAAGGCATTTCTGCCCCTTTTGGTTTTGGTAATTTTTCTAATACTTCTGGCAAAGTATAACCTCTATATCTAATCCCTTCCATCGGATCTAAATAAGAGATATCTGTTACCAAACCTTTAATGCCTCGCATGCCTCCTAATGCTTGGGCAACGGTTACTTCTCCAATCACTTTATCTCCAAATTCTTTGATTAATTTGGTGGTTCTTGGTCTGTGTTCTTGAATCTYTTTGTACAACTTATCTTTTAATATGCTCATAATATATACCCTTTAAATTATTGGATATAAATTTACAACCAACAACTATATTTAAAGATGATTTATATCATGTTTTACGCTGTGTAACAATTGTTACACTCTAAAAACTAGATAATTATAAATAAAAAAAGGACTAACTTTAATAAGTTAGCCCTTTGCAATACTATAAAATAGTACTCTAAATTTTAAATGCTTTTATTCCAGGAAAATAAGCAGTATCTCCTAACTCTTCTTCAATTCTTAAAAGTTGATTGTATTTTGCCATTCTATCAGAACGAGATGCAGATCCTGTTTTAATTTGACCCGTGCTTAATGCCACTGCTAAATCTGCAATTGTATTGTCTTCAGTCTCACCAGATCTGTGAGACATTACAGAAGTAAATCCTGCATTGTGCGCCATATTAACTGCAGCAATCGTTTCAGTCAACGTTCCGATTTGGTTTACTTTAATTAAGATTGAATTTGCTGATTTTTCTTCAATTCCTCTTGCCAATTTTTTTACATTAGTAACAAATAAATCATCACCAACTAGTTGAATTTTATCTCCTAAAATTTTATATAAATACTTCCAACCTTCCCAATCGTTTTCATCCATTCCATCTTCAATAGAAATGATAGGATATTTATCAGCCAACTCAGCTAAATAATTAGCTTGCTCTTCTGATGTTCTAATTACACCGCTATCACCTTCAAACTTCTTGTAGTCATATTTACCATCAACAAAAAATTCTGCAGCTGCACAATCTAATGCTAACATCACTTCGCTACCAGCTTTATATCCTGCTTTTTCAATTGCTTCTAAAACGGTATCTAAAGCATCTTCTGTTCCGTCGAAAGTTGGAGCAAATCCACCTTCATCACCAACAGCTGTATTTAATCCACGTGCGTGTAAAATACTTTTTAGGTTATGAAAAATCTCTGTTCCAATTTGTAATGCATGCGAAAAGCTTTTGGCTCCAACAGGCATCACCATAAATTCTTGAAATGCGATAGGTGCATCAGAATGCGAGCCTCCGTTTACGATATTCATCATTGGCACAGGCAAGGTATTTGCGCTTACTCCACCAACATACCTATACAAAGGCATTCCTAATTCATTCGCTGCAGCCTTCGCTACTGCTAAAGAAACTCCTAAAATTGCATTGGCACCTAATTTTGCTTTATTTGGCGTACCGTCTAAATCAATCATTAATTGATCGATTGCATTTTGTTCGAAAATTGAAGTTCCTAATAACTCAGGAGCAATAATTTCGTTTACATTTTTAACGGCTTTTAAAACACCTTTTCCCATGAAGTCATCACCACCATCTCTCAGCTCAACAGCCTCATGTTCTCCGGTAGATGCTCCTGAAGGAACAGCCGCTCTTCCTAAAATTCCGTTTTCTGTTACTACATCAACTTCAACAGTAGGGTTCCCTCTTGAATCAAATATTTGTCTTGCATGAATGTTAATAATGATACTCATAATGTGTGTGTTTTTAAATTATTATTTCGGGTGCAAAGATACGAAAAATGAAAAGTTAATGTTTGCAAATGGATTAACTAATAGCGAAAACGATTTTGGAAAATAGTAGCCATCACTTTTAATAGAGGCAAAAGTTTTTATTCTAATTGACTAAGCTAAACTCTCCGGAGTCTTTTTTCAACAAAGTGTATTTTCATTTTCACAAATAACCTTCCAAAATACAAGTCGTATTTTCAGTTATTTTTTTTNGATGTTCTCTATAAATTCATCAAATAAATAAGATGAATCGTGTGGTCCTGGACTTGCTTCTGGATGGTATTGAACAGAAAAACAATTCTTGTTTTTCATACGCATACCAGCAACGGTATYATCATTTAAATGTWSATGWGTMATNTTYARANTCWKCATKKGCTTCTRATKMTTCTYTAYKRACWRCAAARCCATGRTTTTGASWRGTGATTTCACCTTTACCTGTCAACAGGTTTTTTACTGGATGATTAATCCCGCGATGTCCATTGTGCATTTTGTAAGTCTCCATTCCGTTTGCCAAGGCAATCACTTGATGTCCTAAACAAATACCAAATAGTGGTGCATCTATATTTATTATTTCTTGTGCTACTTTCTGAGCATCTACTAAAGGAGTTGGATCTCCAGGCCCATTTGATAAGAAATATCCATCGGGGTTAAAAGATGCCATTTCTTTGAAAGTTGCATTGTATGGAAATACTTTTACGTAACAATCTCTCTTTACTAAATTTCTTAAAATATTCTTTTTGATTCCGATATCTAGCGCTGAAATTTTATAGGTAGCATTTTCATCACCTACAAAATAAGGTTCTTTGGTTGACACTTTTGACGCCAATTCCAATCCATCCATTGTTGGTTGATTCGCCAATTGCTTTTTAAGGTCTTCTATATTATCAACATCTGTAGATATTACCGAATTCATTGCACCTTTGTCTCTAATATAACGAACAACTGCACGAGTATCAACATTAGAAATTGCGATAAGATTGTATTTTTCAAAATAGTTTTCTAAGGAATCTGTAGCGCGATCTCTAGAATAATTAAAACTAAAATTGCGACAAATCAATCCAGATATTTTAATTGACTCTGATTCAATTTCATCATCATTAACTCCATAATTACCAATATGTGCATTGGTGGTCAACATCATTTGTCCGTAATACGATGGGTCGGTAAAAATTTCTTGATAMCMWKTSATWSSCSYRKTAAAGCAAATTTCTCCAAATGCTGTACCGTCAATTCCTATAGATTTCCCTTCGAAGATTGTTCCGTCTTCTAATAATAAAATAGCTCTTTTGCGATTAGAATAATTCATTGATAGTTTATAATTGTGTTATGATATTTTATTTTCAATTTTTAGCATATGGCTAACAATCGTTATTAAATCTTTTTCATTTTTATATGAAAGGTGATTTTCTTTCACAAACTTTTTAAGCTCTTCTTGCTGATCATCAAACAAACTTAAAACACTTTTTTTGTTTAATTCTATTGTTTTAGATTCACTTCCGTTTTTAATTAAATAAGCAAATGAAGTTGACATTCTTCCAGATCCAACAGTTCCACCACCAATACGATGTGTCACTCCTTCTTGGTATCTTACATCATATCGTTTGTAAAAGTAAGTATTATCCTCTTCTACCAAAACTTCGTAGTATAACCTTCCGTTTTTCTTAAACAACTGGTCGTTAATTTTAAACTTGCGTACATCAGTACTGCTAAAGACAAAGTATTTTCCATTCTTTAATTTACAGCTCACTTCGCTTTTAGAAATATTGAAATTTATATTTCTGATAATATATTCTTTTCCATCAACATGTAACTCACCCGTATTTCTCCAAGTAGTATTTAGGTAAATATCGTTTTTTTCTTTCTCTACAATTTTACCAAAAAATTCTACTCCTTGATTGGTAATTAATTTTGTTTCTACAGACTTAATAGTTAATGTTTGACTAATAGCTGGAATTATTAGAATACAGCTAAGTACTAAAGTTAGGATTGTTTTTTTCATATAGTTTATAATAAACAAAAAGGATAAACTAACAAGTAGTTTATCCTTTTTGTAATAAATAAATTTAATAACTTCATTATTCTTCAGTCGCTTCCGGTTCAGAAGTTGATGGTGCTTCAGTCGTCTCTTCAACAACAGCAGCTTCTACTTTTTTAGATTTACCTCTACGGGTAGTTTTCTTTTTCTTCTTACCGTTAGGGTTATAAATTTCGTTGTAATCAACTAACTCAACCATTGCCATAGAAGCATTATCTCCTTGACGGTTTCCTAATTTGATTATTCTTAAATAACCTCCTGGACGATCTGCAACTTTTACTGAAATCTCTTTAAACAATTCAGTAACTGCATATTTGTCTCTTAAATAACTAAATACAATTCTACGGTTATGCGTAGTATCATTTTTAGATTTTGTAATYAWTGGCTCAACAWAYTGWYKTAAAGCTTTTGCTTTWGCAACWGTTGTGTTRATACGTTTRTGYTCWATTAAWGAACAAGCCATATTTGMYAACATYGMYTTTCTGTGMGCKGTTTTTCTWCCTAARTGRTTKAWTTTYTTTCCGTGTCTCATGACATTCTCTATTTAGCTTTCATCTTGCATCTACCCTAGTTTAGGGGCGCAAAATATGAAAGATTACTCTTTATCTAATTTATATTTTCCTAAATCCATACCGAATTGTAAGCCTTTGTTGTGAACTAATTCATCTAGTTCAGTTAAAGATTTCTTACCGAAATTACGGAATTTCATCAAGTCATTTTTGTTGAATGATACTAAGTCTCCTAAAGTATCTACCTCTGCAGCTTTTAAACAATTTAATGCTCTAACTGATAAATCCATATCAATTAATTTTGTTTTAAGCAACTGTCTCATATGTAATGATTCCTCATCATATGTTTCTGTTTGAGCAATTTCATCAGCCTCTAAAGTGATACGCTCATCAGAGAATAACATAAAGTGGTGAATCAAAATCTTAGCAGCTTCAGTCAACGCTTCTTGTGGTACGATTRAACCATCAGTAACGATATCAAAAACTAACTTTTCGTAATCTGTTTTTTGCTCTACACGGAAGTTTTCTACAGCGTATTTTACATTTTTAATTGGTGTAAAAATTGAGTCAGTAAAAATAGTTCCTAATGCTGCTCCAGATTTTTTATTTTCCTCAGCAGGCACAAAACCTCTTCCTTTTTCAATAGTAAGCTCGAACTGTAAGTTCACAGATTTTTCCATATTACAGATTACTAAATCTGGATTTAATACTTGAAAACCTGAGATGTGTTTTTGCAAATCTCCAGCAGTTAATTGCTCTTGATTAGATGCAGTAACGTTTACAGTTTCTCTATCTGTATCATCAATTTGCTTTTTAAAACGAACTTGTTTTAAATTCAAAACGATTTCAGTAACATCTTCTACTATTCCTTTGATTGTCGAAAACTCATGCTCAACACCTTCAACGCGAATTGAAGTGATTGCATATCCTTCTAGAGATGATAATAACACTCTTCTCAAAGCATTACCTACCGTTAAACCAAATCCTGGTTCTAAAGGTCTGAATTCGAATCTACCTTCAAAATCGGTAGAATCAATCATTATTACTTTATCGGGCTTTTGAAAATTTAATATTGCCATTTTWTTCTTCGTTTTTAATTGATGTTAGGTTGCGCGGTCTATCAGTTTGAAGAAATACTAATTTACCCTTTGGCCAATCATCAATATGATTAATTTATTATTTAGAGTACAACTCTACGATTAATTGTTCTTTGATGTTTTCTGGAATTTGTAATCTTTCTGGTGCAGATACATAAGTACCTTGTAAAGTTGCGCTGTTCCATGTTAACCATTCAAAAACATTGCTAGTGTTAGCCAATGCATTTTCGATAGCTTCTAAAGATTTAGATTTTTCTCTTACAGCAATAACATCACCTGCTTGTAAAGCATAAGATGGTACATTTACCAACTGTCCGTTTACAGTAATGTGTCTGTGAGAAACTAATTGTCTTGCAGCGTTACGAGTTGGAGCGATTCCTAAACGGAATACTACGTTGTCTAATCTACCTTCACATAATTGAAGTAATACCTCACCGGTAATTCCTCTACTTGCTGATGCTTTTTTAAACAAACCTCTAAATTGACGTTCTAAAATACCGTAAGTATATTTTGCTTTTTGTTTTTCTTGTAACTGTACTGCGTATTCAGATTTTTTTCCTCTACGTCTTGTGTTACCATGTTGTCCTGGAGGGTAATTTCTTTTTTCGAAAGATTTATCCGCTCCGAAGATTGCTTCGCCAAATTTACGAGCAATTTTTGTTGTTGGTCCTGTATATCTTGCCATTTCTTTGTTTATTAATAGGGATTATGAATTAAGGCTTAGTCCTTCGATAATCTTATTCCTATTGTTAGAATTATTAAATTTAATTATACTCTTCTTCTCTTTGGAGGGCGACATCCATTATGAGGCATTGGAGTAACATCGATAATCTCAGTTACTTCAATTCCATTATTATGAAGTGTTCTCATTGCGTTTTCACGTCCGTTTCCTGGTCCTTTAACATAAGCTTTCACTTTTCTTAAACCAGCTTCATGTGCTACTTTTGCACAATCTTCAGCTGCAGTTTGAGCTGCATAAGGAGTGTTCTTTTTAGAACCTCTAAAACCCATTTTACCTGCTGATGACCATGAAATAACATCACCTCTTTTGTTTGTCAAAGAAATAATGATGTTGTTAAATGACGCAGTGATATGTGCTTCACCAACTGCCTCAACAACAACTTTACGTTTTTTGCTTGTTTTTGCCATATTCTATAGTTTCTAGTTGTTAGCTTATAGTTTCTAGAATCCTAAACATTTCTATTTCGAACAGATTCATCTAACTTCTAAGATCTAATGACTAACGTCTAATTTATTATTTAGTTGCTATCTTTTTGTTTGCAACAGTTTTACGTTTACCTTTTCTAGTTCTAGAGTTATTTTTAGTTCTCTGACCTCTTAATGGTAAACCAGATCTGTGACGAATACCTCTGTAACATCCAATATCCATTAAACGTTTAATGTTTAATTGGGTTTCTGAACGTAATTCACCTTCGATTGTAAACGAACCTACTTGCTCTCTAATTGCAGCGATTTCATCATCGTTCCAATCTTGAACTTTTTTACTTTCGTCAACTTTTGCTGCAGCCAAAACTTCTTTTGATCTGCTTCTTCCAATTCCAAAAATGTAAGTTAATGCAATAACTCCTCTTTTGTTTTTCGGGATATCAATACCTGCTATTCTTGCCATAATTATCCTTGTCTTTGTTTAAATCTAGGATTCTTTTTGTTGATTACATATAATCTGCCTTTTCTACGCACAATCTTGCACTCGGCACTTCTCTTCTTTATTGATGCTCTTACTTTCATCGTTTAATTTTTAATATCTATAAGTAATTCTTGCCTTAGTTAAATCATAAGGACTCATTTCTAACTTTACTTTATCACCTGGTAATAACTTAATATAGTGCATTCTCATTTTTCCTGATATATGCGCTGTTACTATATGTCCGTTTTCAAGTTCAACTCTAAACATTGCGTTAGACAATGCTTCGGTAATTGTACCATCTTGTTCTATTGCTGGTTGTTTTGCCATTATAGTCCGGTTTTTCTTTTAGTTCCAGTTTTCATCAAACCATCATAATGACGATTTAATAAATGTGCGTTTATTTGTTGAATGGTATCAATTGCAACTCCAACCATAATGATTAAAGAGGTACCTCCATAAAACATTGCCCATCCTTGAGATACTCCAAACATTCCAACAAATGCTGGCAATACAGCCAACAATGCTAAAAATATTGATCCTGGAAATGTTATTAGTGATAAAATTCTATCTAAATAATTATCTGTGTCTTTTCCTGGTCTAACTCCTGGGACGAAACCGTTGCTTCTTTTTAATGAAGCTGCCATCTCATTTGTCTTAACTGTAATTGCAGTATAAAAATAACTAAAGATGATAATTAAAAAGGCAAACAATAAGTTATAACCCAATCCATTAAAATCACTAAAGTATCCTGCAACTGATTTTACACCATCAGAACTAAAACTTGCATTTTGAATTGCCGAAGGTACAAACATAATTGCTTGTGCAAAAATGATTGGCATTACACCTGCTGAATTTAATTTCAACGGAATGTATTGTCTTGCACCTGCAACATCACGTACGGTTCCTGCAACTGTTTTTCTTGCATATTGAACTGCTACTTTTCTTACAGCAGTTACTAAATATACACTTAAAAGTATTACCACAAACCATGCAATGATTTCAATCAAAATCATCATCATACCACCTGCACCACCACTAGCACCTGCACCACCACCGTTTACTTTGGCAGCAAACTCTAACATAAATGCTCCTGGGAAACGTGCAATAATACCAATCATAATTAATAATGAAATACCATTACCAATTCCTTTATCAGTTATTTTTTCACCCAACCACATTGCAAATACAGATCCTGTTGTTAACAATATTAATGATGTAAACCAAAATATCCCTCCGTGTCCCATTAAGAAAGCACTTTCGGGAATTCCTATATTACCTAAATTGGCAATATAAGCTGGTCCTTGAACTAACGTAATACCAATAGTTAACCAACGTGTGATTTGTGTAATTTTCTTTCTACCACTTTCACCATCCTTTTGTAATTTTTGTAAATAAGGAATTGCTATCCCCATTAACTGTACTACAATCGAAGCTGAAATATAAGGCATTACACCTAAAGCCATTACTGATGCACATGAAAAACCAACACCAGTAAACATGTTGATGATATCAAGTATCCCACCTGTTCCTGATTTGCTATTCATTGCCTCAGCAATTGCTGCTCCATCCAAACCAGGAAGGGTAACTTGTGCTGCAAAACGATAAACAACCATCAAGCTAAGGGTCATAATAATCTTATTCCTTAACTCTTCTATTGACCAGATGTTCTTAACGGACTGTATAAATTTGTTCATTTATAAAAAATATTATAGAGTKGTAATTGAACCGCCAGCTGCTTCAATAGCTGCTTTCGCTGTTGCTGTGAATTTATGAACTGTAATGTTCAACGTTGCTTTTAACTCTCCTCTACCTAATATTTTTACTAAATCATTTCTACGAGCCAAACGGTTTTCTACCAATACAGCCATATCAACTGTATCTTTAATTCTACCGCTATCTACATACTCTTGCAACTTGTCTAAGTTTACACCAACATATTCTTTACGATTGATGTTTGTAAAACCAAACTTAGGTACACGTCTTTGCAAAGGCATTTGCCCTCCTTCAAATCCTACTTTTTTAGAATATCCAGAACGAGATTTTTGCCCATTGTGACCTCTTGTTGCAGTTCCGCCTTTACCAGAACCTTGTCCTCTACCAATTCTCTTGCCTGCTCCTTTAACTGAACCTGCAGCTGGTTTTAAGTTATTTAATGCCATAACTACTTTATATCTGTTATTTAATTTCTTCTACAGAAACTAAGTGATTAACTGTTTTTACCATTCCAAGGATTGTAGGTGTAGCTTCATGTTCTACTACCTGATCAATCTTACGTAAGCCTAATGCTTCTAACGTTCTCTTTTGGTTCTGAGGACGTCTTATCTTACTTTTTACTTGCTTAACTCTAATTTTTGCCATCGTAATCTTGATTTTATCCTTTAAATACTTTCTCTAAAGAAACTCCTCTTTGTTTAGCTACTGTAACTGCACTACGCAATTGTAACAAAGCATCAAAAGTTGCCTTTACTACGTTGTGTGGGTTAGAAGAACCTTGTGATTTTGAAAGTACATCATGTACTCCAACTGATTCTAATACCGCACGAACTGCACCACCTGCAATAACTCCCGTACCATGCGAAGCTGGTTTTAAGAAAACTCTTGCTCCTCCAAACTTACCTTTTTGTTCGTGTGGTAATGTTTGATTTAAAATAGGGATTCTTACTAGGTTCTTTTTAGCATCTTCAATTGCTTTTGCAATTGCTGATGCTACATCTTTAGATTTTCCTAAACCGTGACCTACAACTCCGTTTCCGTCACCTACAACAACAATCGCTGARAAGCCAAATGCTCTACCACCTTTTGTTACTTTGGTAACACGTTGTACACCTACTAAATGATCTTGTAGATCTAAACCACTTGGTTTAACTGTCTCTACGTTTTTATATGATTTGCTCATAATCTAATTAAAATTTTAAACCTGCTTCTCTCGCAGCTTCTGCTAGAGTTTTCACTCTACCGTGATACAAATACCCATTTCTATCAAAAGCACACGTTTCGATTCCTGCTTTTGTTGCTGCTTCAGCGATTGCTTTTCCAACTGCTGTAGCTACTTCTCCTTTAGATCCTGAAGCAATTGCTTTATCTCTTGATGATACAGATGCTAATGTAGAACCTGCGTTGTCATCAACCAATTGAGCATAAATTTCTTTATTACTTCTAAATACTGACAATCTTGGTTTCGCTGCGGTACCAGAAACGATTTTTCTGATTCTGAACTTAATTCTTTGTCTTCTTTCTAGCTTTGATAATGCCATAATTTCTATAAATTATGCAGTTTTACCTGCTTTTCTTCTTAATACTTCACCYACAAAYTTAACMCCTTTWCCTTTGTAWGGCTCWGGYKYRCGGAAASMWCKRATYTTYGCAGCWACYTGACCWAMWARTTGTTTGTCAWRWGAWGTTAATTTWACGATMGGGTTTTTMCCTTTTTCTGACACTGCCTCAACTTTTACTTCAGGAGCAATATTTAAAACGATGTTGTGAGAGAATCCTAAAGCTAAATCAAGTTTTTGACCTTGATTAGATGCTCTATAACCCACACCAACTAATTCTAATTCTTTTGTCCATCCCTTTGAAACTCCTAAAATCATATTGTTAATCAAAGCTCTGTATAAACCGTGCTTTGCTTTATGATCTTTGCTCTCTGTAGGTCTTGCCAAGGTAATTATACCTTCTTCAATTTTTACAGTTA
>NVSL01000033.1 GCA_002401215.1 Flavobacteriaceae bacterium
ACATTAAGTGACAATCTAGAGGCATTGAGCCAAACGCATAACATTGAACGTTTTGCATTGTTTGATCAATTTCCGTATACCCACCATGTTGAATCAGGTGTTTACTTAGTTAAAAAGTAGATAGTTAAGCACGTTAGCTAAAGTATTAATTTAGCCCGAATAAAAAAAGCCCGTTAACAGCGATGTATTATCTAGGAATAAACATCGTTGATAACGGGCTTTTTATAAATTTAAAATTACATTTTTAACAACCAATTTTTAATTTCTATTTCTTCTTTAATAATAGCTTTTAATTCTGAAATTTTAACACGTTGTTGTTTCATAGTATCTCTATGACGAATTGTAACCATATTGTCTTCTAAAGTATCGTGATCTACGGTGATACAAAATGGCGTTCCGTTGGCATCTGCTCTTCGGTACCTTCTACCTACCGCATCTTTTTCATCATACGTTACATTGAAATCCCATTTTAAATCTTCCAAAATTTCACGTGCAACTTCTGGCAAACCATCTTTTTTTACCAATGGTAAAATGGCTGCTTTGGTTGGTGCTAAAACTGCTGGTAATTTTAAAACGGTTCTTGTGGTTCCGTTTTCTAATGCCTCTTCTTGCAAAGAATTTGAGAAAACTGCTAAGAACATTCTGTCCAAACCAATTGAAGTTTCTAACACATAAGGTACATACGATTTGTTTTCTTCGTGATCGAAATACTGTAATTTTTTACCCGAATGCTCTTCGTGTGCTTTTAAATCAAAGTCCGTTCTTGAGTGAATTCCCTCCAATTCTTTAAACCCAAATGGAAAACGGAATTCAATATCTGAAGCTGCATCAGCATAATGTGCTAATTTATCATGGTCGTGAAAACGGTAATTATCTTCGCCCATCCCCAATGACATGTGCCATTTCATACGCGCTTCTTTCCAATACGCATACCATTTTTTTTGGGTTCCTGGTTTGATAAAAAATTGCATTTCCATTTGTTCAAACTCACGCATTCTAAAAATAAATTGTCTTGCTACAATCTCATTTCTAAAGGCTTTTCCTGTTTGAGCAATCCCAAAAGGGATTTTCATTCTACCTGTTTTTTGAACATTTAAAAAGTTGACAAATATCCCTTGTGCTGTTTCTGGACGTAAATATAAATCATCGCAGATTCTGCTGAAGCACCCAATTTTGTCCCGAACATTAAGTTGAATTGCTTTACATCAGTCCAGTTTTTAGAACCTGATAATGGGCATGCAATTTCTANTTCTTCTATCAATGCTTTTACATCGGCTAAATCTTCTTTCTCTAAAGATTGTCCCATGCGTTTTAAAATCGCAGCACCTTTTTCTTTGTATCCTAAAACTCTATCGTTGGTTGCTAAAAACTCCGCTTTATCAAAAGCATCGCCAAAACGTTTGGTTGCTTTTTTAACTTCCTTTTCAATTTTAGCATCTAGTTTTGCAACATAATCTTCAATCAAAACATCAGCACGATATCTCTTTTTAGAATCTTTATTGTCAATAAGTGGATCGTTAAACGCATCCACATGTCCAGATGCTTTCCACACCTTTGGATGCATAAAAATTGCGGAGTCTAAACCAACGATATTCTCGTTCATTTGCACCATCGCTTTCCACCAATATTCTCTAATATTTTTTTTGAGTTCTACTCCATTCTGTGCGTAATCATACACCGCACTCAATCCGTCATAAATTTCGCTACTTTGAAATACATATCCGTATTCCTTAGCATGCGAAAGGACGCTTTTAAATTTATCTTGTTGTTTTGCCATGTTGCAAAAATACTAAAGCAATTAATAAATCAATCATCTAAAAATAAAAATGTGGATGTCCTAAAAAAGAACATCCACATTTATAAAAGTATATTTTTTTTAGACTAGTTAAGTGCAAATCCTGAGATGGCAACTAATTTATTGTCTATGTAAACATTGACGCGGTAATCGCCTTTTAACATTGTTTTTCTATCGAGCTCTAACATGGTAACAACGCCTAAATCATTGTTTTGGTAATCTACAGATGTTTCGTCAGAATAGTCAAATTCTACACCTTCATCTGTGGTTGCTGTACCAATAATATTCAGCACTCCTCCCTTTGGATTTATCACCTGAATCTTAGCATTGCGTTGTGTTTTATCCGCCAATTCGTTTTCAGCAATTACAAAACTAATACGCATTGCATCGGTACGATTTGCTCTTGTCGTTTCAACCAACTTATCACCAAACACACGTTTTTTCATGGTAGCTACCTTGATGGTATTTACTTTTAACTGCGCGCCAATTCCAATTTTTTCATTCAATGCTAAATTTTGAATATTGAGGGTGTCAATCTGAGTTGATTGCACTAAAATAGAATCTTTTGCTTCACCTAAATCATCAGCCAAAATATTATTTGCGATTCGCAATGAATCATTTTGTTTAAACAATTCTTGATTCGAAGCTTCTAATGAAGATATTTTATTTCGATATCTTCTGATTAAACTGTAGTTGGTGCTTTTTAAATTTTTAACAGAATCGCGTAATAAAACGATGTCTTCTCTTTCTAATTTCAACTCATCACTTAATGATGAATTTTCTGCGATAGCTGCGTCATATTTTGCAACCATTTCATCTAAATTATTTTCAATATTAGATTTTTCTTCTTCTAAAAAAGTGTTAGAATCATTTAACTGATTGTTTTGATAAACGGTGTAACCGCCTAGTACGACTAGTAAAACTAACAGTATGACTCCGACTATTACTTTTGTTGATTTGTTATCATTTTCCATGTTGTTAATGTTTTATAGGGTTGATTATATGAACGTACAAAATTACTCTAAATTATTCTAAATTAGATTATTTTCGGCAGAAAGTCACCTTTTCACCATTAACAACCTTTAATTAATTCACTCATTTATTGATGGTTAAATCACACCCCTTTCAAAAATTTAATATTATTTGATTAATTTTAATCAAAAATTGAAAAGATGAATTTCTTAAAGAACCTCTTTAACTTATTCTTTCCTGATGTTTGTTTAACCTGCAAGTTGCAATTATCTTCTAATGAAACTACGATTTGTACCCAATGTCGGCATGATTTTCCGTTGACCGAATTCACTAACTATCCCAACAACTTAGTAGAAAAAAGTTTTATTGGACGGATTCCTATTGTTGAAGCTACGGCGCTTTTATACTTTCACAAAAAAGGAAAATCGCAACAGCTTATCCATGAATTAAAATACAAAGGGCATCAAAAAATCGGAAGCTTTTTAGGCAATTGGTTGGGTGATGAAATGCTAGAATCGAATCGATTTAAAAAAATAGATTACATAATTCCGGTTCCGTTACATCCAAAGAAGTTAAAAAAAAGAGGCTACAATCAATTGACAAAATTCGGAGAAGCCTTATCAAAAAAATTAGACATTCCTTTAATTACTAATAAACTTATAAAAGTTGGAGGTACAGAAACACAGACTCTCAAAGGAAAAATTGGACGTTGGCGCAATGTGCAAGAATTATTTAAGCTGATAGACACCACTGTTTTTGAAGACAAACACCTCCTTTTAATTGACGATGTGATAACAACCGGAGCCACTATGGAAAGTTGTTGCAAAGAATTATTAAAAACAAAAGGTATAAAAATTAGTATTGCGGTGATGGCATATACGGAGTAATTCAAAAATATTAAAAAGATCGCGAACTCGTGTGAGATTAGTTTGACTGACTAAAAAAATGAAATAAATTTTTTAGAGTCTTACAAATAAATAAAAAATATTGTTTCTTTGTGTCAAACAAAATTTGATGAAATTTAGAATTCGTACATTTATTTCTATACTGTCCGTTTTATTGCTAATCGGAAGTTGCGCGCGCAAAGGAAGACCAACGGGTGGCGAAAAAGATGAAGATTTTCCTATCATTATTACTGCAAATCCTGCTCATGAAAGCATCAATTTTAAGGCAAAAAAAATCAGACTTTATTTTGATGAATACATCAAATTAAAAGACATTAATAAGCAGTTGGTAATTTCGCCACCGATGAAACACGAGCCAATAATAACACCTGTTGGGACTGCTAGTGATTTTATAAATATCAAAATAACAGATACTTTAAAAGAAAATACTACCTACACTTTTAATTTTGGTAATAGCATTGAAGACAACAATGAAGGTAATATTTTAGAGCGATTTAAATATGTATTTTCAACGGGAGATTATATAGATTCATTGCAGGTTACGGGGACTATTTCTGATGCTTATAATTTAGAAGTTGATGAAGAAATTAGCATTCAATTATACGAAATTACAGATAGTTATACTGACTCTATTATTTTTAATGAACGCCCAAATTATGTTGCAAATACGCTAGATAGTATTGGATTTGAATTGACAAATTTAAAAGCAGGACAGTATTTAATGATTGCTTTAAAGGATGCTAGCAACAATTATACTTTTGAGCCAAAACAAGATAAAATAGGATATTATCCAACCTTAATTACGCTACCAACTGATTCTGTTTTTCATATTAAATTATTTAAAGAAGAACTCCCCTTTAAATTTAGACGCGCTACAGAAGTTAAAAAAGGACATATTTATTTTGCGCATGAAGGTGACCCAACAGGAATTAAAATTGATTTAATTTCTGACAAACCGACTGATTATAAATCGGCAATAGTATTCGAAAAAATGATGGATTCTGTTAGTTATTGGCACACGCCTATACAAGCGGATTCTTTACTATTTAGAGTCTCTCACAATGATTTAATAGATACCTTGACAGTAAAACTTCGTTCAAAAGAAATTGACTCTTTGATGGTAAATAACATGACAAATGCAATTTTAAGCTTGCGAGATACTTTTGCAATTGCATCAAATATTCCTATTGAAAAAATCAATAAATCACAAATCAAAATTCTTGACAAAGATTCATTACCCGTAAATTTCACAACCCATTTAGCGAGTTCTAAAAAGGTTTTAAAATTAGATTTTTATAAAGAGTATAATCAAAAATATCAATTGCAATTTTTGCCAAATGCACTAGAAGATTTGTTTGGAAATGTGAATGACACTTTATCATACACAGCATCAACTAAAACACCTGATGCTTATGGTAGCATTTATTTAACTATAAAAAATGTTGAAAGCTACCCTTATATATTAGAGCTTTTAGACAAAAAAGAGGAACTTGTTTACAGAGAGTATGTGGAAGATAAGACATATTTTAAATTAGAGAATTTAAGCCCCAATGAATATATGATTCGTGTTATTTATGACACTAATAAAAATAAAAAATGGGACACTGGAAACTTTCTAAAAAGAATAAAACCAGAAAAAGTATTGTATCGAAAAAGTATTATTGAACTTAGAGCAAACTGGGAGCTGAACGATGTGTTTTTTGACTTAAACAATGCGAGGTAATCCTCTTTGATTCAAGCATATTACCTAATTATATCCAATTACAAATACTAAAGAAAAAAGAAATCCGTTGTGTATAAGGTAGATTTTGTTACATTTGCCTTTAAGAAAAAGATTATTGAATAAGATTACAAAAATATTAACCCCAATATTTGTAATATTTTTATTTATTACAAATGTGCATTCTCAAAACTGGTCTAAACGTGGTAAACTTACCCACGAAATAGGTTTTGTTGTTGGTGGCGCGTTCTTCTCTACAGATTACGGACAACGTTTTGAAATTAAAAGTAGCGGTGCTTCTAATGTTGGATTTGGTGGTGGGCTTGTCTATTATTTAACTTTTGCTGATTATAGATATCGTTGGAATCAAAGAACTAATTATTTTAGAGATCACTTTAGATTTAGAACAGAACTATCTTATTTCAGCGCAAAACTAAATCATTACGGAATTTATGTTGATGAAAGTCAAACTTCTACTGAAGCAGATAAATTACGTGCAATGAGTGGTAAAGCCACAACAGTCAATTTAGGGACTCAACTAGAATATCATTTTGTAAATATTACAGATTTTGGTTCTCGAAGGAATCCTAAAATGATACTATCTCCTTATGTGAGTTTTGGAATGATGGGTGTTTATTCTGCTCCATCATTATCTACAACTTATGCTGATGGCGATTGGGAGTCAGACCCAACATTATTATACGAAAAATGGGCGGTTCCTGGAGCTGTTGATGTAAATTCAAGAATTATATTTTCACTAACTACAAGTGCTGGAACAAGATTAAAAATAGGCGAATATTCTGATATTTTTATCGAAGCCAAATGGCAATATTATTTTTCTGATTGGGTTGATGGGTTAAATGCAACTCAACCCTATGGTGGTGATAATAGAGACCCAAATAACTTATTTAATGATTGGAGTTTATTTGCCAATGTTGGATATATATTTTACCTAAATTAAATTAGAATTATTACTCTTTCTACTTCGTTAATTTCTTAATTAACTTCCCAACTGTTAACCCTTGCCCTATAATAGAAAACACTACTATTATATAGGTAACAACTAAAAATAAATCGCGATGCATATCTTGCGTTAAACTCAATGCTAATGCTATTGAGATACCTCCACGCAAGCCTCCCCATGTCATAATAAGATTTGTGTTCGGAACAAAATCTAATTTCTTTGCATACATTTTAATCGGCAACATTAATGATAAAAACCGTGCGAAAAGCAATAGTGGAATTGCCAATACTCCTGCCAAAATATAATCACCATCAAAAGTTAGGACTAAGATTTCCATACCAATCATCACAAATAAAATAGTGTTTAAAAGTACATCTACCAACTCCCAAAATTTATCAACATATTGCTCGGTTATTTGACTCATTGCCGTATTACGAACCGTATCATTACCAACCATCAATCCTGCAGTAACCATTGCCAAAGGTGCTGACAAGTGCATTTTTTGAGCCAAAACTGTTCCGCCCATTACAACCGCAATCGTAATAATTACTTCGGTATCATAATCATCAATAGATTTTAAAAGTCGATAAGTAACCCATCCTAAAAGCAATCCTAAAGCGATGCCTCCAACAACCTCTACAAGAAACATTTCTGCAACATGACCAAAAGTAATTTCGGCTCCTCCTTTTGCAATTTGATATATCGTTAAGAAAATAACAACTCCAACTCCATCATTAAATAACGACTCTCCAACAATTTTAGTTTCTAATTTCTTTGGAGCGTTTGCCTTTTTTAAAATTCCTAAAACTGCAATTGGATCGGTGGGAGAAATCAACGCACCAAATAATAAGCAGTAAATAAAATCAACATTTAAATTTAAGAATTGCATGAGATAATACACAAAGACTCCAACAATAAAAGTAGATAATAAAGTGCCGAAAGTTGCAAAAACTAAAATAGGTTTTCGCTGTACTTTTAGTTGCTGAAAACTTGTATGTAAGGCTCCTGCAAATAAGAGAAAGCTCAACATAACATCTAGCAAAACTGTTTCAAAATTGATTTGCATAATAAATGCTTTCTCTCTTTCTAAAAGTGTATCATCATAAAAACTAATAGCAAAAACAGCTAGAGTAAATAAGATAGTGATGGTCATTAAACCAATTGTATTTGGCAATTTAAAGAACCGAACATTGATATATCCAAAAATAGCTGAGAGTACAACTAAAACAGTAATTACAAAAAACACATCCATCTTAAACGAGTTTTCTTAAAGTTAAAATAACTCCTAAATGAATACCTTCATGAAAATTATTGAAGGAACTTGCTGAATAAATATCTGACAATGTTACATTAACACTGGTAGTATAACTGTCATATTCTTTAAAAATATTTTCGTTATAATCTTTTTCGAATTGATCTGGTAATTCAACAAATAACCTTTTTATTTCATCAACTTCAGCTTGATTAACATCACCATTTGGAGCAGAATCTTTTCTGTAATTATCAACCATTTCATCAGAAATATGCATTGGCAATCGAGAGAGTTTATAACAAAGTAATTGTTGGGTCACTGCCAAATGACCAACATTCCAGATAATATTATTCCCAAAACCTTCGGGTATTTTATTGAGTTGCTCTAGAGTAAGGGCCTCAATAAGTTTTAAAATTAAAAGTCTGTTTTTTTTTAGCAGGTTAATTGTATTCGTCATTTTTTTATTTTTTTATAAAAGTAATTAATTTTCTGTCGAAAGCTCTTAAATTTACATTATGAAAAAAATATACTTCCTTAAAACTTGTGATACGAACATGCGCATTTTAAAATCTATAAACCTCGATGGATTTGAATTACAAGAAATAAAAACCAATCCAATAACTGTTGAAGAATTAGATGAAATGCAAAAATTATCTGGCAGTTATGAAGCTTTGTTTAGCCGTAGAGCAAAGAAATACAAGCAAATGGATTTAAAAAATCAAGAGTTATCAGAAAAAGATTATCGTCAATTAATAATAGACGAATACACTTTTTTAAAACGTCCTGTAATTATTATAGATGACAAAATTTTTATTGGAAACAGTAAAAAAAATGTAGAAAATCTGCAAGCAGCAATCAATTAAAAAATTAGTTGTAAATGTTTTTTCTATATTTATAATTCTTATTTTACACTATGACAAAAAATAAAAACCTTAAGAAAAGGGGACTCATTCTATTAGGAAGCATCGTCCTCATTCTTGTAATTAACTTCATTTTATCGAGTATTATCAAACAAAAAATTACTGGGTTTTTATTAGAAAACGAATCAAATTACTACACCGCAACGGTTGAAGATGTTAGCTTTAAATTACTGAGAAGGTCTATTACTTTGACGGAGGTTTTTATAATTCCGACAAAGAATTCTATTGACAGTTTAAAAAATAAAAGTTCTTCTAAAGAAGCGCTTGAAAACATCACATTGTCTTCAATTAAGCTTACAGGCATTGGGTTGTTAGATCTTCTTTTCAATAAAAAAATAGACCTTAAAAGTATTGAATTAAATGATTTATTGATTCGTAAATTTGAAAACTCTAACATCCATGAAAAACTAAAATCAAAAAAAACTACAAACATTGATTCTCTTTATTTAGGGGAATTAAACGGGTTAGAAATCAGCAATATTATCTTCAATAATTTTCAATACGAAGTGTATGATTTTTCAAAAAACGAAACCACATTTAAAAGCAATCCACTCAGTTTTAAATCATCAGGAATAAAATTAATTCCGTTGAGTAATAATCATTTTAAATTAAGACCTGCAAAAGAAAAGTTTGAAATAAAAAACATCAATCTTAAATTTGAAGATGCTCAATATGATTTTTCAATTGATAAAATTTCTTTTAATTTTAAAGAAAAATATGTTGCAATTGACCAACTAAAATTCAAACCTCAAATTGACAAAACGAAACTTACAAATAGCTATAAATATAACGATGCTGTTTATAAAGCTAATTTAGAAAAACTCACACTTTACAACCTTCAGTTTTCGAAGTTAATAAAGGGAGAGGGGCTTTTTATTGACAGTTTAAACATATCAAATTTAGACCTACTAATACACAAAGACAAACGAAAACCATTTAACGAAAACAAACGCCCAGGACTGCCACATACTGGGTTAAAAAGAATGAAATTCCCGTTATATGTTCAACAATTAAATGTTCGTAAAAGCACCATTTTAATTGAGACACTCATGGGTGATTCTGGTGCTTTGATGAAAGTACCAATCAGTAATTTAAATGCCAAAATTACCAACATCACTTCTATAAAATCCTTTAGAGAAAAACCAATGACTGTTACCGCAGATGCGCTCTTAATGAAGACCGGGGTAGCTCATTTAGGCGCATCATTTTCTTTAAAAGACTACAACCATGATTTCTACTTCGGTGGCTCTTTAGGAGCCACAAAACTAGAAGTATTCGACGCTGCTTTATATCCAGTTTTAGGATTAAAAATATTAAAAGGAGACCTTGACAAACTCACCTTTACTGCAAGCGCAAATGAAACTGTATCTAACGGAAAAATGACAATGTTGTATCACGACTTAGAAGCCGAAGTTTTTAAATCAAAAACAAATGAAGAAAATAAATTTTTGAGTTGGACGGTAAATTCACTCGTAAAAAAATCTAATCCAAAGAAAAACAAAACTCCGAGAGAGGTAAATCTACATTTTGATAGAGTGCAGTACAAAAGTTTAGGAAATTATTTTTGGAAAACTTTACAAGGCGGAATTATAAATTCTATTGCAGGTGGTAATCAAACAAAAGCATCAAAAGAAAAGAAACATCATCATAAGAAAAAGAAGAAATAATTACTGCCAATAATCAGCAACCCAAGGTGCTGCTCTAACATAGCGATACCATTTTCCGCGACCACCAACAATCGCTTTATGCGGATTTATCTCTCCATGAAAAATAATAATTTTTGCTCCCTCGGGGATGGTTGGCTTCTTCCAAAAAGCTAACGGAAACCGAGAAAGACAATCGTATTTATAGCTCGGACACCACTCTTTATTCCAATATTGCAACTTCCCTTTATCGTTAATTGCGTGCGTTAAATATTCTTGTTCGTTACGGTGGGTGGTTCTAATTGTATCAAAATTTTTGATAAATTCATCAAACACATATCCGTGTTTACCGATATCAAATCTGTAAACCGATGAATTTCCTGTAATTCTCCAAGATCTCCAACTATGATCTTTTATAATTCTAAACTCACCTTCTACATCAAAAAAGCAATCGATATTATCTACAATTACAATGTCTAAATCTAAAAATAAAGCGCGTCCTTCTAGTCCGTATAAATCTTCTTTAAGGGTCGTCAGCTTTTTCCACATCCTCTCCGGAAGCTTAGAATCTAGATTTATTTCTGGAATTGGATAACATTCAACTTCTTCTCTAATTCCGGTTACATCATCAGTAAAACAAACCATTTTAAAATCGTAGGTCAAGTTTTTACTGACCATAGAATACAGTCTATTCACATATTCAGCACCATATAAGNTKYCSYWYWWYWTWMRKWWAWKRYAWTYYKYWWKWSAYAWMWRKTATKAAAATTTACGTTCAATTAAGTCAATCAAACGTTCTTCGTATTCTTCTTTTCCAGACCAATCATAATCTGGTTTTACCATCTTAGTAATAAAGTTTTTTGCTTCTTTTTCTGAGTCAATCGAATTCAGTTGCGACAAGACTCTGTTAAAATCTGCTTGACTGTGATTGAATAAATGCTTTACAAAAGCGATGCGGTCATTTAAGCCAACCTGAATATTTTTTTGCATCAAAGTATCATTCAATGTTGCTTTTGTAGGAGCGGGTTTTTCTTCTACTTTTTGAAATAAATCTTGAGTAACCTCTACTGAAACCGTGTCTTTAAACTCTTCTTCTAAAGACAATTGTTTTTTTGCAACGGGTGCAGGTTCTACCACTGATTCTTCAACAATCACCTCATCAATTTCCTCTTTTACAACTGTATCTTTTTGCGTAGAATCAGTAAATACACCTTGCAGCGCCAATCCAATCTTATCTGATAATATTTCATCCTCAATTTCTATTGCTTCTTCTTTTACCGATTCACCCGTTTTAATGGGCTCAGTAAAAACTCCTTGCAGCGCTAATCCAATTTTATCTGCTAAAACGGCATCTGTTTCAGCAGAAGTTTCTGATGCTTTTATTTTCTCTTCGACTACAACTTCTGGCACTTCTTCTTTCTCCATTTCATCAACCTGTTCAGGATCAGTAAACACCCCTTTTACAGCCAATTCTATTTTAGAAACCAACATGTCTTTAGTATAGTCAGCATCTGGAGTTGTCTCTAAATATTCATCAACAAAAGCCAAAACTGAAAGACGCTCATACAATTCTTGCGCCTTATTTTTTAAAGCCATCACATCATTTTTGTTTTTCATTTGCAAAATGCTGTGTGCAATGCTCATCAGTTCCGATTCCAATTTTTTGTGCATAAGTTGCTAAATTTTATGAGTGTCGATTGTTTATTTTTGATACATTTGTAAAGTTAGTAGATTAATTCTTAATAACCCTTACAAGTCCGAAAATTACAAAATGTTTCTTGAAAATACGGTAAATCATACAGAACAATTTGGGTGGATTGAAGTTATTTGCGGCTCGATGTTTTCTGGTAAAACAGAAGAACTTATCCGACGTCTCAAACGTGCTCAATTTGCAAAACAAAAAGTCGAAATATTTAAACCCGCAGTAGACGTTAGGTATGACGAAGAAAAAGTAGTGTCTCATGACGCTAATGAAATTCGCTCTACACCCGTTCCTGCATCTGCAAATATTCGTTTATTGGCAGATGATGTGGAAGTTGTTGGTATTGACGAAGCTCAGTTTTTTGACGATGAAATCGTAGCCGTTTGTAATGATTTGGCAAATAGAGGTGTTCGGGTAATTGTGGCTGGATTGGATATGGATTTTAAAGGAAACCCGTTTGGGCCAATGCCTGCGCTCATGGCAACTGCAGAGTATGTTACCAAGGTGCATGCTGTTTGCACACACACCGGAAATCTTGCGCATTATAGTCACCGAAAAATAGCCAATGAAGATTTAGTTATGTTGGGTGAAGTTCAAGAATATGAACCTTTAAGTAGAGCGGCATATTACAAAGCTTTATTAAAAACTGAAGTGGCAAAAATGGACGTTGTTGAAGAGGAAATCAAGAATGAAAAATAATCATGTTACCTCTTTAAAAATTGACTTGAATGCAGTTGATTTTAACCTCAACTATTTTAAATCTAAACTTAAAAAAAATACAAAATTACTCGTTGTAGTCAAGGCCTTTGGATATGGCAGTGATGCCGTTTCAATTGCAAAACACCTACAAAATAAGGTCGATTATTTTGCGGTTGCTTATACTGATGAAGGAATTACTTTAAGATCTTCTGGAATTAAAACTCCTATCGTCGTATTGCATCCTCAGGTAGTGAATTTGGAATTATTGGTTGCAAATCAATTGGAACCAAATTTGTACAGTCATCGTATTTTAGATGCTTTTTTATCCCTTTCAAAAAGGAAGAACTTAGATGAATATCCCATCCATTTAAAATTCAATACTGGGTTAAATCGCCTTGGTTTTTCACTAGATGATATTCCGAAAATCGCATCAAAGTTAAAAGGCAATAAAACAATTAAAATCAGTTCTGTTTTTTCGCACTTAGGAGCATCAGAAGATAAAAATGAAAAAACTTTTTCTTGCAATCAAATTGATAAATTTAAAACGATTACGTTTGATTTTAAAAAAGCTTTTGGATTCATTCCAACACAACATATGTGCAACACATCTGGAATCTTAAATTACCCCGAAGCTCATTTTGATATGGTGCGATTGGGAATTGGCTTGTACGGTTTTGCAAATGAAAAAAGTAAGACATCCGAATTAAAAAATGTGGTTTCACTACACAGTTGTGTTTCTCAAATTCACACTATCAAAAAAGGAGAAAGTGTAGGCTATAACCGTGGCTGTATTGCTAATAGACCTATGAAAACTGCTACAATTCCTATTGGTCATGCTGATGGAATTAGTCGAAAATTAGGAAAGGGAATGGGGTTTGTAAGCATTAAAAATCAAAGGGCATTTATTGTTGGTAATGTTTGTATGGATATGATTATGGTCGATATTTCTGATATCGATTGTAACGAAGGTGATGCCGTAATTATTTTTGACAATCAAAAAACGGTTGAAACATTTGCGAAAAATTCTGGTACGATTCCCTATGAATTTCTAACCGCAATTTCGCAACGCATCAAAAGAGAAATTTTATAAACCGTATTTACCGAGCTTATTCACGGTGTGAGCTTTTTTTTAATCTCACCGTGAAATCAAAACCGCATCGTGAATTTACAAATCATCCCTTTTATAATCACTTATTTTTTAGTAATTTAGTCTCCTAACTTAAAACAATTATTTATGGGAATGCTAAAAGAATTTAAAGACTTTGCAATGAAGGGAAACCTTGTTGACATTGCTGTTGGTTTTGTAATGGGTGCCGCTTTTAAAAGTGTGGTCACTTCATTTACAGGCGGAATCGTTTCACCCCTAATCGGTTTATTATTCAATTCGGATTTCAAAGACATGAAGTATATCGTAAGAGAAGGAATTGCCGATGCTGAAGGAAAAATTACGGGTCAAGTCGCTGTACTTTGGGGAGATTTTCTAACCAATGTTATTGACTTTGTTATTGTTGCATTTGTGATGTTTATGATTATAAAAGCAATTAATAAAACTAAAAAACCTGAAGCTCCTGCTGCGCCATCAGGACCAAGTGATAATGATTTATTAAAAGAAATTAGAGACGCTTTAAAGAAATAAGTTTAATGTCATTACGAGAAATTTTAATTTCGAAGTAATCTCACTCTATAATGAGATTGCTTCATTCCATTCGCAAAGACGGAAAGTTCGGAGTAAAATAATATTACAAAGAGTTCCTCCCTAAGGGGAGGTTAGGAGGGGCTAAAAAGATCAGAAGATAAATATCGATCACCTCTATCTGGGATGATCGTTACTACAATTCCGGTATCAATTTGTTGCGCAACTTTCAATGCTGTTGCAACGGCACCGCCAGCACTCATACCGCAAAAAACACCTTCTTCTTTGGCTAATCGTTTACACATTTCTCGTGCTTCAGCTTCGCTCACTTCAATAGTTTTATCAACTTTTGAAGCGTCAAAAATAGTGGGTAAATATTCTTTAGGCCATTTTCTAATTCCGGGGATTTGAGAACCTTCTGTGGGTTCTGTTCCAATAATTTGGATGTTAGGACTTTGTTCTTTTAAATAGGTTGAGGTTCCCATAATGGTTCCTGTGGTTCCCATTGCTGAAACAAAATGAGTAATCTCGCCATCCGTATCTCTCCAAATTTCTGGACCTGTAGTTTTGTAATGTGCTTTCCAATTATCGTCATTTCCAAATTGGTTAAACATATAAAACCCGTCATTTTTTACTTTAGCTTCTGCATAATCTCTTGCGCCTAAAATTCCTTTTTCGGCGGGAGTCAAAGTAACTTTTGCTCCGTAAGCTTTCATGGTTTGTACACGTTCTTTAGTGGCGCTGGCAGACATCACGACTTCAATATTTAAGCTCAATAATTGTGCAATCATTGCCAATGCGATTCCGGTATTTCCGCTTGTGGGTTCAATCAGTTTTGAGTTTTTATCAATTTCACCTCTATCCAAAGCCGACTGAATCATATTTAAAGCAGCGCGATCTTTTACCGAACCTCCGGGGTTGTTTCCTTCTAATTTYAACAATAAAGTGACATTCTCTTTTTGTAAAATGTTTTGAACTTTTACTAGTGGTGTGTTTCCGATTAAATCTAAGATATTGTGTGTTTTCATAGGCTCCTATTCCGATAGTTATCGGAACCCCAAAGGGGACTTTTGATTTTATAATTATTAAACTTTATCGCTTGTTTCCGTCAGTTCGAGTGAAATTTTTTTCAAAAATTTTGTATCGAGAACCGTTGATGTTTTAATTTTTTTTGTTCGTCACTTCGAGTGATTTAATTCTTCTTAAAAAGAATTAAATTGTATCGAGAAGTACTTGGTCTCGATACAATTTTTTCCTCTGTCAAAAATCACTCGACCTGACGGATTAGCTACTGCTATTGTAAACTATGACTACCAACTGACAACCGAATACTAACAACTACTCAACTACCTCTTCGGTTTCATCTTCGTCTCCGAACTGTGATATACAAACGAGTTTTTTGGCACCGATTTCGTAATCCAAACATTCCCTCCAATAGTGCTGTTTGCACCGATAACTGTATCGCCTCCAAGAATTGTTGCGTTGGCATAAATTACCACATTTTCTTCAACCGTTGGGTGTCGTTTTGTGTTTTGTAAATCTTTGCTGACTTGTAAAGCGCCCAAGGTTACCCCTTGATATACTTTTACATTTTCTTTGATAATACAAGTTTCGCCAATCACGATTCCTGTTGCGTGATCAATAAAAAAACTATCACCAATTTGTGCTCCTGGGTGGATATCAACTCCAGTAACTCCATGCGCATATTCGCTCATCAATCTCGGAATTAAAGGCACCTTTAATTTATACAATTCATGACAAAAGCGATGAATCGCAATGGCATAAAACCCAGGGTAAGCGATATAAACTTCTTCGATACTAGTCGATGCAGGATCAAAATTTAAAGAGGCTTTTGCATCCAAATTTAGTTTATCTATTAAGCTAGGAATTTTTTGCAAGAAATCATCCCAAACATCTGAACATGGATTGGAATCAGCAAAACAAGCCAATGAATAAATATCGTGAAATATGGTTTCTAAGGTGTCAATATTTGTTTTGACACATGATTTTGCGTCGAACAAAGTCAGGAAAAGATCGTTGGTAAAAGTTTCGGTTTTATGTTTGATACTAAAATCGAGACGCGGTGTTGCACGGTCTGAAATTATTTTTTGTATGATAGATTCTTTGGTCATCAGAATTGTTTTGTACTCGGTCGGAATTTGAAATCAAAATTACAATGAAAAAATTACAAAAACTAAATAACAAATTCCAAATAGAAAAACTCACAATTCAAACATCAAAATTATGTAAGGAATAAATTTCCCCATTAAGAGAAATGTCCAAAGAACAAAAAATTTCTTACATTATTTTACTTTGCTCAATAATAATATGGATATCATCATCCTTCACTTCTTTTTTGGTATCGGCATATTTTAAGAACTCTGGATACAAAGCATCTAATTGATCTTTGGTTAATTCATATCCAACATTTTTTGCTCYGTATGCTAAGGCTGCTCTACCACTTCGTGCAGTCAGAACAATCGAAGATTCTGTAACTCCAACATCCGCAGGATCCATAATTTCATAGGTTTCACGATTCTTAATCACCCCATCTTGATGAATTCCAGAGCTGTGTGCAAAAGCATTATCGCCCACAACCGCTTTGTTGGGTTGCACTAACATACCCATATTTTCTTGCACCAGTTTACTGATTCCGAACAACATTTGTGTGTTGATATTTGTGTCTAGATTTAGGTTTGGATGTTGCTTCATAATCATCACAACTTCTTCGAGTGCGGTGTTACCAGCACGCTCACCAATTCCGTTAATCGTACACTCAATTTGACGTGCGCCATTTTGAATACCGGCAATAGCATTTGCAGTTGCCAATCCTAAATCGTTGTGGCAATGACAGGAAAGAATTACATTTTCAATTCCTTTTACGTTTTCACGTAAATACTTAATTTTTGCTCCGTACTCTTCAGGTAAACAATAGCCCGTTGTATCAGGAATATTCAACACTGTTGCACCAGATTTAATCACTGCTTCACAAACTCTAGCCAAATATTCATTGTCTGTTCTACCAGCATCTTCAGCATAAAATTCAACATCTTCTACAAATGATTTTGCATAAGCAACAGCATCAGAAGCACGTTCAATAATTTTTTCTGGAGTGGTATTAAACTTAAATTTTATATGAGAATCTGAAGTCCCAATACCTGTATGAATTCTTGGTCTTACTGCATATTTCAGCGCATCAGCAGCAACTTTAATATCATTTTTATGAGCGCGTGTCAATCCACAAACAGTGGCGTTTTTTACCAGTTTCGAAATTTTTTCTACCGATATAAAATCACCAGGACTAGAAACAGGAAATCCAGCTTCAATAATATCAACACCCAATAAATCTAATTGTTCGGCAATAACCAGTTTTTGGTCAGTGTTTAGTTTACATCCAGGAACTTGTTCGCCATCGCGAAGGGTTGTGTCAAAAATTTGAACTAGGTTTTTGCTCATTTGTAAAATATTTTTATGACTTTTGAATGTTCAAAAATACATAATGTAGATTATACTACAATCATTTTGATTTGTTTTTATTACTATATCCAAGTGTTGTACAGAATGTTGTTAATCCTTTAAAATTAACCGAATGAAATTATTTATTTACAATGGCTACTGAAAAAAAAGATGCATTATTTGCTTTGATAAAGTCATTGTCAAAGTCAGAAAAACGGCAGTTTAAGTTGTATGTTGGTCGTTTAGGAGGAAATTCTGAATCCAATTTTTTGGCACTTTTTAATGTGATGGATAAATCTGCTGGTTATGATGAAAAGTTAATTTYGACCAAAACGGATATCAAAAAACAACAGCTTTCTAATTCTAAAGCACACCTTTATAAACAACTTTTGGTAAGTTTAAAATTGAGCCCGATGCATCAAAATGTGCGGAGTCAATTGAGAGAACAGATAGATTTTGCAACGATTTTATACAATAAAGGATTGTACAATCAGAGTTTGAAATTGTTGGGGAAAGCTAAAAATATCGCCAATGAAAATGAAGAACACACCTTGGCGTATGAGATTGTGGAGTTTGAAAAAACGATAGAATCGCAATACATCACTCGGAGTTTGAGTAATAGGGCTGGGAATTTGGCGGTGCAAGCAAAAGAGCTGAGTCAAAAAAATGTGATGACGAGCAAGTTGTCTAATCTGTCTTTGCAATTGTATAGTTGGTTGCTGAAAAAAGGATTTGCAAAAAATGAAGAAGATTTAGAAACAGCGACGCATTATTTTAATTCTAGATTGCCACAATATACCTTTTCAGAACTAGGATTTAAAGAAAAACTGTTTTTGTATATGGCATATTTATGGTACAGTTTAATCACTCAAGATTTTGTGAGTAGCTACCGTTATGCACAAAAATGGATTGACATTTACGATGCAAAACCCGAGATGAAAAACCTGAATCCCGTGTTTTATTTGAAGGGTTATAATTATTTATTGGAATCGCTGTTTATGATAAAACATCATAAGAAATTTAGATTGACTTTAGATCGTTTTGAAGAAGATATTGAGCAAAAAAACTTTTTATTTAATGACAATACGGAGTCGATTGCAAATGTGTATTACTTCCAAAACAAATTAAATTTATTTTTTTTAGAGGCTGATTTTAAGGGAGGCGTTGAATATGTACCGACAGTTTTAGAAAAAATTAGTCAGTTTAAAAATAAAATTGACGAGCATCATATCATGGTTTTTTATTATAAGATAGGATGTATGTATTTCGGAGTTTCGGATTATAAAAACTCTATTTTATACCTAAATAAAATCATCCAAAATAAAGATTTGGCGATGCGCGAAGATTTATTATGCTTTTCGAGAGTCCTAAATTTAGTAGCACATTACGAAGCWRKRRWSSRCGAAAATATAGATGCACTTATAAAATCGACATATAAATTTTTAATCAAAATGAATGACTTGCAGGCGGTTCAAAAAAAGATGATTGTGTTTTTAAGAAGTTTATCTGATTTATATCCGAGTGAGTTAAAATCTGCCTTTAAAAAATTACATACCGAATTAAAAGAGTATGAAAATCACCCATACGAAAAACGTGCTTTTTTATATTTGGATGTTTTGGCGTGGTTAGAAAGTAATATTGAAGGAGTGCCAATTTCAGAAATAATTAAAAGGAAAACCTTACTATTAAATAAATAATTTATAAGTTTGTACCTTCAAATGAGAAACATCAATTTAAATATTATTTCAATTATTGTCCTTTCTGTGATTATTATCACATGAAAGCAATAAGGGATTGATATATTTTAATATAAAATAGTAGCGCCTCCCTTTTTTAAGGGAGGTTTTTTTATGGAGTAAATAAAAAGAAGAATTAGTACTTGGTGTGATTAGTGTAAATGAATAGGACTTAAAAGCCTAATAGTAAAGGAATTAAGTGTAATTTTAGACTTTTAAATAGTGTAATGAAATTGAATACGAATAATAGGTGTAAAACACAGAGCGTATTTTTGTATAATTAAAATAAAACAGGTTCATGGAATTGAATAAACACAGTAAAAGATTAACCCAAGATGAGTCGCAACCAGCATCGCAAGCTATGTTGTATGCCGTCGGATTGAGAGATGAAGATATGAGTAAGGCTCAAATCGGAATTGCAAGTACAGGTTACGAAGGCAATCCGTGTAACATGCACCTTAATAATTTGGCTGCTGAGGTAAAGACAGAGTGTAATATTGCGGGTCAAGTTGGATTAATTTTTAACACGATTGGTGTGAGCGATGGAATCTCAATGGGTACTTCTGGGATGAATTATTCCTTGGCTTCTCGTGATATCATTGCTGATTCAATCGAAACTGTGATGCAAGCTCAAAGCTATGATGCTTTGGTTTCTGTTGTTGGATGTGATAAAAATATGCCCGGGGCAGTGATTGCAATGTTGCGATTAAATCGTCCATCAATTATGATGTATGGCGGTACGATTGCATCTGGAAAATACAAGGGTAGAAAACTAAATATCGTTTCGGCTTTCGAGGCTTTAGGGCAAAAAGTTGCTGGCGAAATTGATGATGAAGAATACAAAGAAATTATAAAAGCTGCGATTCCGGGTGCGGGTGCTTGTGGTGGAATGTACACCGCAAATACCATGGCGTCTGCAATCGAAGCGATGGGATTTTCGTTGCCATATAACTCTTCGATTCCTGCTGAGAATCCGAATAAATTATCTGAATCTGAACGTACTGCTTTGGCTATCGTAAACTTGATGGAGCAAGATTTAAAACCCTTGGATATCATTACAAAAAAATCTTTAGAAAATGCGATTGCATTGGTAAACGCTTTGGGCGGATCTACCAATGCAGTCTTACATTTCTTAGCAATTGCACACGCTGCAGATATTGATTTTACCTTGGATGATTTTCAAAAAGTGAGTGATAGAACTCCGTTAATTGCAGATTTAAAACCATCAGGAAAATATTTGATGGAGGATGTGCATGGAGTTGGAGGTACGCCAGCGGTGATGAAATATTTATTAGACAATGGTTATTTACATGGCGATTGTATGACCGTTACGGGGAAAACTTTGGCTGATAATTTAGAAAATGTAGCACCACTTTCTTTTGAAGATGATCAGGATGTGATTTATCCAAAGGATAAGGCATTGAAGTCTTCGGGGAATTTACAAATAATGTATGGAAACCTTGCTACAGAAGGTGCGGTTGCAAAAATATCAGGTAACGAAGGATTGTTATTCGAAGGGAAAGCAGTTGTTTATGATGGAGAGCAAGCAGCAAATACAGGTATTTCGAATGGCGAAGTAGTAAAAGGAGWTGTTGTGSYRAYWCSWWMTKTMSSTSYRWWARRAKRMMYRKSWRKRSYAKWMRWKTKMNAAACYMMMGTCGTTGATTATGGGTGCAGGTTTAGGAAAATCGGTTGCCTTAATTACCGAT
>NVSL01000034.1 GCA_002401215.1 Flavobacteriaceae bacterium
AGAGTTTTAACTTCTATCAAAATACATTATTAATTTCAGGGAGATACTGAAACAATCCCGATAATTATCGGGACAGCAATAAAAAATTATGGAAAAACAATTGACCAAAGCAGAAGAGCAGTTTATGCAAGTTTTATGGAAACTTGAAGCGGCATCGGTACAAGAAATAATTGATGAGTTGCCAAATCCAAAACCTGCATATAATACAGTTTCTACAATCATCAGGATTTTAGAAACCAAAGAATTTGTATCGCACAAAAAAAAGGGAAGAGGCTATATTTATCTCCCAATTGTAAAAGAAGCTGATTATAAAAATCAGAGTTTGAACAAAATTATGAACGGATATTTTGAAGGTTCTTTTAAAAGTATGGTGTCCTTTTTTGTAAAGAARRAWSATRWWRAYWWWRMASMMYWARAAKRRAWWTWAAAGAANKAYWMACRACAAAAAATAAACGCTATGATTAATTATATAATTCAGGTATTACTATTTCAAGCCTTGTTTTTGGCAGTCTATGATTTCTTTTTACAGAAAGAAACTTTTTTTAAATGGAATCGATTTTACTTATTAGGGACTCCGATTTTGTCACTCATCATTCCACTATTAAAATTCGATAGCATCAAAAGTACCGTTCCGCAAGAATATATGGTGATGTTACCAGAAGTGATGCTAAATCCGCAGGCGGTGATTGAGAAATCGGTTACAACGGTTGAGACGTTTAATTATGTCAACGTGTTCTTTTATGTGGGAGTTGCACTATTTTCCATCTTATTTGTATTAAAATTAGTGAAGATAATTAAGGTAATTTCATCCAACAGAATAATCAAAAAAGACAACTATAAATTGGTGTTGTTAGAAGGGAAACAATCTGCTTTTTCATTTTTCAATTATATTTTTATCGACCAAAAATTAGCGGAGAAAAAAGAATTACAAATCATTCAGCACGAGTTGGTGCATTGCAAACAGCTACACACCTTAGATTTATTATTTTTCGAAATCTTTAAAATCGCCATGTGGTTTAACCCGATGTTGTATGTCTATCAAAAGAGAATTGCGGAGTTGCACGAATATATTTCTGACGCCGAAGTGGTAAAAGAAACCGATAAAGCGAGTTATTTTAACAAGCTACTTTCCGAAACATTTAGGGTAGAGAACATCTCGTTTGTCAATCAATTTTATAAACAATCATTCATTAAAAAACGAATTACTATGATCACGAAAAACAAATCACAAAAAATGAAACAGTTAAAGTATTTACTATTAATACCCGTATTGGCGAGTATGTTATTGTACTCTTCTTGCGAAACAAATGATTTAAAATCGATAGAAGAAAGTGTTGCTAAAAAGGAATTGGTTACAATTTATCATAATGATGGAAATTCATACAGAACTATACAAGGTGGTAAAGAAACCTATTTTGATAATTACACTTTATTTAACAAAGAATCTCAACCAAATATTGAGCTAGAAGAGATTGACTATTTGAGTCTTAGTGAAGAAGAGAAAATTGAATATGATGCTACGACTGCTGAGTTTCAAGAAGTGATGGGAGAGACAGGTGAAATTCAAACATCATTATTTAAATTAAAAAATGGACGAAAAATTATAGTAAATCGTATTGTTTTTCCTGAAATAAACAAAGATGCTTTTAATGATAGAGAGGACGTGCCATTTTCGGCAGTAGATGTTGTTCCAACTTTCCCAGGATGCGAAGATGCAGGAGATGATTTAAAAGACTGTTTTAATGCAAGTATGCAACGATTTGTAATGCACAATTTTGATTCTGATATTTCGAATAACTTGGGCTTAGAACCCGGAAAGCAAAAGATTTACATTCAGTTTAAAATTACAAAAGAGGGGGTTGTTGAAATATTAGGAGCAAGAGCACCACATCAAGATTTAGAAGCTGAAGCAAAACGTGTTGTAAGTTTATTGCCAAAAATGACTCCGGGAGCGCATAACGGTAAACCTGTAAATGTTACCTATATGTTGCCGATATCTTTTGTGGCTGATGGTGACAGTAATACTAGTAAGATTAAAAGTGAGAATAAAGCGAAAATGATAGCTAGTGTCGAGTATCGTGATACAGGAGAGATGATTTATTACGTTGAAAAGAAAAAAGTTTCGAAAGCTGAATATGAAAGGGTGAAGGTAGAAAATGAAAGATTGAGAAAAAATAAGAGTCAATAAAGAAATTATATGAAAAAGAAAATAGTTCTCGCCATCATTTGTTTGATAGCCATAAAAACCGAAGCTCAGACTTCGGTTTTTAAGATTGTAGACTCGTTACTATTAACGGGTAATTATCAAAAAGCATTGGTTGTTTTAGAAAATGAGCAAGATAAATCGGTTACAGTGTTCGATAAAATGGGCGGTATTTATCAGTCTGTTGGTAATTATAATAAGGCGATTGAGAATTATCAGCAAGCATTAAAAATAGCTGAATCAGGCATTATAAATGCAAAATTAGGAAGGGTTTATGAACTTTCTGGCTATACATCAAAAGCGATAAAAACCTATGAAGATGTGATGCAAAAAGATTCGTCTAACCTAATTATGATTAACAATCTTGGTAAGTTGTATTTGTCTAATTACAAAGCAACCAAGTCAGAATATATTTTTAAATATTTGATTACACAAGATTCTCTAAATCCTAATTACCCCTATTTATTGGCGCAGTCATACAAAAAACAAAAGCTGATGTTTGCGATGGGGCAAAGTTATTTGGATGCTTATAATTTAGATTCGCTTCATATAAAGAGCATTTATAGGTTGGCAGTTTTTTTTAAGGATTTAAAGGATAAAGATTCTACCATGATTTTTATTGATAAAGGGTTGCGATTAGACCCAGAGAACATCAATTTTAATCAGTTAAAGGCGAATCAATTGTATTCTAATAAAGAGTATAAAAATGCGATAATTTATTTAGAAAAGTTAGAGCAATTAAACTATAAGTCTAAGAATGTTTATGAAATGTTTGGGATGTCTTATTTAAAAATGGACAGTTTAAAACTCGCCCAAAAATATATCAATAAGGCGTTAGATATTGATAGAAAAGACCCAAAATTATTATATAGATTGGCTACAATTCAATATGAAATGAATGAAAAAGAGAAGGCGAAATTTTCATTGATGTTTTCAATTTATATGGCAAAACCAGATTTAGACAAACAGTATTATTTGTTAGGGAGTATTTTTAAAGAAGAAAATGATTTGGAAAAAGCAATTCATTATTTTGAAGAGTCATTTAAAAATAATCCCAAGAAATATAGAGCATTGTATGATTTAGCATTGACGGAAGATGATTATTATAAAGATAAAAAAATAGCACTAAAACACTATCAAGAATACTCATTTAAATTTGAATCTAAAGATAAGGAGCTAACCGATATTGTAAATTATAGGATAAAAGAAATTAAAAAAATACTTTTTATGGAAGGTAAAAAAATAGAGTGATTCAAGGTTTTATGATTTTAAAGGATTTTAACCGAAGTAATTACTTCGGTTTTTTTGGTTGTTAGGTTTTATAAATTGTTGTAATTTTACTGTTATAAGTTCCCCTGCTTTCCTAAAAATTAATTCGAACTAAATTAATCTCCTAAACGAGAAGATTTAATACATTTAAATTAAATGAAAAAAAGGACTATAATTCACTTTCTAAGTGTAATTCTGTTGCTCAACGGAATGACCATAAAAGCACAAAACTCACTCACATCAAAAAAAGATTCGCTGCTTTTAGAGATTGCAAAAAACATTGAAGAAAATAATATTATAGAGGCACAATGCTTAATTAATGAAGCGGCTGATTTTAAGAAATATGACGATGGTTTATTTGCAGTAAAGTTAAATTATTACCAAGCAGAAGTCCTTATTCTTGATGAACAAGATGAGGAGGCTCTTGCAATTTTATTGGACGGACATTCTAAAGTAGAAAGTTTAGATAATTTAAAAATCCATGTAAAATATGTTGAGTCGATTGGGCAAATTTTTAGCAGAGCAAAGAACTATAAAAAATCATTAGCGTATTTTAAAGAAGGGATTGATTATAGTTTAAGAGATAATGATTCCATATCAATCAGTAGCCTGTATTTGAATGCAGGAAGTGTTTTTCAGAATAAAAAACAAATGGATTCTGCTGAGTTCTACTATAATAAAGTATTGCAATACCATCCAAAAAAAATGACACATGATGAAAYYWKAKCARCARKYWMMRYSAAWYTMAWWGRWKWTYYTAWWSRKRRWKKMGAWKWTGTYKWRRCYGARGAMWWKRKYGAAAAATCGATTGCACTTCAAAGAGAAAGAAAAGATACCATAAAATTAGCAGGAGCTTTGGCAAATATGGGATCCTTAAATATGTACACCCAAGATCTTGAAACTTCAAAAAAATATTATTTAGAAACGCTCGATTTATTAGATGGTAAAACTGATTTAAAATCGAGAGAGGTAATGGTAATTACCTTAGATAATCTTTCGCAAGTTTATTATTTGCAAGAAGATTATAAAACCGGATATGATTATTTGTTCGAAAGTGTTGGTTATAGCCAAGAACTTGTGGCTGATAATTTGTCGAAAAAAATTACTGAAATTGAGGCGAAATATAATATTGAAGAAAAAGAAAAGGACAATCAGATAGAGAGGCAAAGAAGAGAGTTTTTTCAAATATCGATGTATGTTTTAGTGGGAATCACCCTGATTTTATTGGTGATAATTGTGTTGATTGTTAGAACAATCCGACTTAAAAAACAAAAATCAGATTTAGAGACATTGCAAAAAAAAATGAAGCAAGATAGAGCGTTAGAATTAATTCAGAACGAAGCTCAGATTAAGATATTAAATGCAACCCTTGATGGAAAAGAAGCGGAAAGACGGCATATTGCTGAGATTTTACACGACAATGTTAGTACTTTATTATCATCAGCAAATTTACATTTGTACGCTGTAAAAACAGAATTAAAATCTAAAGCGCCAGATGAAGTCGCAAAAATTGAGATGATTATTAATGAAGCTTCTGATAAAATTAGAGACCTATCTCATAAGTTGATTTCTTCGGTTTTATTAAAATTTGGATTGGCAACTGCAACCGAAGATTTATGCGAAAAATATTCAAATTCGCAACTTGTTTTTAATTCTGATTCTAAAGGAATCAGAAGGTATAACCAAAGTTTCGAAATTAAAATTTACAATATAAATGAAGAGCTAATCAATAATATTTTAAAACATAGTCGCGCCAATATTGCTACTATTGATTTGGCTGAGGTTACTAAAAATTTAGAAATTCAGATTACCGATAACGGAGTTGGATTTGATGTTGAAGAAGCGCTGTATAAAGATGGATTGGGCTTAAGTCTAATCAAAGCAAGAATTAAAATGATGAAGGGTAGTTTTAAAATTAAATCGTACTCAGACACCGGAACCCAAGTAAATATGGTGATTCCTATTCCGGATTAAAAATGTATTTTCGCTATTAAATTTAATTGATGATTCAACGAATACTTCTGTTTTTTATATGTGGATTCTTTTTAGTTTCCTGTGATTTTTTTCAAAAGAAAGAATTGTCAAACGACGTGGTTATTGATACTGTGATTGACTTTAACTCAGTTGATATATTTCCGTTATTTCCTAAATGTGATAGTATTCCGTCACAAGAAAAGCAAAAAATTTGTTCGCAAATTAAACTATCTCAGCATATTTACGCGTCTTTAGTTTCAGTAAAAATTACCACTTCAAAAAAAGTGAGCGACACCCTTTTGGTCACTTTAAATATTGATAAGGCTGGAAAGGTTTCTCTTTCAAATATTAAATCATCAGAATTTATTCAGCATCAAATACCAAATTTAGATAGTCTTATTAAAGTCGGAATTGAAAATTTACCCACCCTAAAACCTGCCATTAAAAGAGGGATGCCGGTTGCAACAGAATTTACATTGCCAATTGTTGTGAGGAATTAGTTTTGTAAGGCTGAATTTAACTTAAAAATAGTTTCTTTAGTATTTTGAAATAAATCTATTTTTTATTTAAAATTAATTATGCTTTAATAGCTTCATTTTTTTAGAAGTTTTAAAAGCGAGAAATTGGTTGAACTAATTGTGAKGTCCAAAATTTTTATGGGTATAAATTTACATTAATTTTTCAGTTAGCCTATTTTGAGAGATGTGTTGGCAGTTTTTTAGAACTAATTTCTAGAATAATTTCAAAGAATTGAATAAAACGATTGACTCAAATAATTGAAATCGAAACTATTGAAATAATCCCGTATTCGCAAAGACGTCTTCGCGAGAAGTGAGGCACGAGCGACGTGGCGATCTCATTATTCATTAGAACTAGCTTATTGAGATTGCCACGTCGTTCCTCCTCGCAAAGACGATAGATTATAGATTCCTGCCTCCGCGTAATAACAAAACAAAAAAAAATCCTGAGTTAAAATTTTAACTCGGGATTTTCTATACTATATTAAGGAGTGGCTTTTTACAAAGTCAAAAGTCCATTTGTTTTTTTAACACCTTCTGCGCTTTCTGCAATCTTTGCTTTTTCAGCATCGGTTAATTTAATCTCAACGATTTTTTCGATACCACCTTTTCCGATAATCACAGGAACGCCGATACATAAATCACTCAAACCGTATTCGCCATCTAACAAAGCAGAACATGGAAACATTTTTTTAGAATCCAATGCAATGGCTTTTACCATTTCTGATACCGCAGCTCCGGGAGCATACCAAGCGCTTGTGCCTAACAACCCTGTTAATGTTGCACCGCCAACTTTGGTATCAGCAGCAACTTGTTCTAATCTTTCTTCTGATAAAAATTCAGTAACATTTAAACTATTTCTAGTTGCCAATCTTGTTAAAGGAACCATCCCTTTGTCAGAATGACCTCCAATTACCATTCCGTCAATATCTGAAATTGGAGCATCCAATGCTTCGGCTAATCTGTATTTAAAACGAGCAGAATCTAAAGCACCACCCATTCCGATAATTCTATTTTTTGGTAAACCTGTAGCTTTATGCGCCAAGTAAGTCATGGTATCCATAGGATTAGAAACCACAATGATAATTACGTTTGGAGAATGCTCTATCAAGCTTGTAGAAACCATTTTTACGATTCCTGCATTGATACCAATCAATTCTTCACGAGTCATTCCTGGTTTTCTTGGAATACCACTTGTAATAACAGCAACATCAGATTCTGCTGTTTGAGAATAATCACCTGTTGTTCCAACAATTTTTGTATCAAATCCGTTTAACGAAGCGGTTTGCATTAAGTCCATCGCTTTTCCTTCTGCAAATCCTTCTTTGATGTCTAAGATCACCACTTCCGAAGCGAAATCTTTGATAGCAATATACTCCGCACAACTTGCGCCAACTGCTCCTGCACCAACTACTGTTACTTTCATTTATATCTATTTTAAATTGAATAATAATTATGATACAAATTTAATGAATTTAAGATGATTTTATCGTTTTAATATGGAATAAAAGATTGATAATTAGGATGGTTTTATTTGTTGATGTGTGGAATTGTTTAACTGTTAAAATGTTTCTTAGAAAATGATTGTTTGATAAAAAACAATTCAGAAATTACAGATTGTTATATAATTCATTCACCCCGTGACTCGAAGTTACGGGTGAATTTTTCGGCTTGTACTGATGCGATGACTTGCAGTTATGGTGTCAGTAATGCGGAGGTGATTTCTTTTTTCTGACGTGAATAGAAATCTATTTGTATGCGTGTTATGGATTCCCGCCTACGCGGGAAAGACAAAATAAAAAGAGGCTATCTTTTCAGATAACCTCTTTGTCAAATTATTTAAAATTCGAATCAAACTCCTTCCCTTAATATTGGTAACTGAGCGGTTCCGATAATTATCGGAACGAAGTTAAATATCAATATTTGCATACTTCGCATTGTTCTCGATAAACTCTCTACGAGGTGGAACATCATCTCCCATCAGCATAGAAAATACTCTGTCTGCTTCTGTTCCATTATCAATTACAATTTGTCTTAATGTTCTAAACTCAGGATTCATAGTTGTATCCCATAATTGTTCAGCATTCATCTCTCCAAGACCTTTATATCTTTGGATGGTTGCAGATCCGCCAAAATTTTTGACAATCATATCGCGTTGATCGTCATTCCAAGCGTATTCTTTTTTCTGACCTTTCTTTACCAAATATAAAGGTGGTGCTGCGATATAAATACAACCTTCTTCAATTAACTCTTTCATAWATCTAAAGAARAAWGTWARWATTAAKGTAGCAATATGACTACCATCTACATCGGCATCACACATAATCACTACTTTTCTATAACGTAATTTTGATAAGTTCAATGCTCGTGGATCTTCTTCGGTTCCAATTGAAACCCCCAATGCGGTAAACATATTCTTTATCTCCTCATTTTCAAAAACTTTGTGTTGCATTGCTTTTTCAACATTCAAAATCTTACCTCTCAAGGGTAAAATTGCTTGGAACATTCTATCACGTCCTTGTTTTGCAGTTCCCCCTGCCGAATCTCCCTCGACTAAGAATATCTCACATTTTTCTGGATCAGTTTCAGAACAGTCACTTAATTTCCCAGGCAATCCGCCAATAGACATCACTGTTTTTCGTTGCACCATTTCACGTGCTTTACTTGCTGCATGACGTGCCTGTGCTGCCAATATCACTTTTTGAACAATGATCTTAGCATCATTCGGATTTTCTTCTAAATAGTCAGTCAACATTTCTGAAACCGCTTGACTCACAGCAGAAGTTACATCTCTGTTTCCTAATTTTGTTTTTGTCTGACCTTCAAATTGTGGCTCTGCAACTTTTACCGAAATGATAGCTGTCAATCCTTCACGGAAATCATCACCAGAAATTTCAAATTTCACATTTTTTAGTAATCCAGAATTATCAGCATATTTTTTAAGAGTAGCTGTCAATCCACGTCTAAAACCAGAAAGATGCGTACCGCCTTCATGTGTGTTAATGTTGTTTACATACGAGTGTAAATTTTCAGTAAACGAGGTGTTGTAAACCATCGCAACTTCAACAGGAACTCCATTTTTTTCGCCTTCCATAGAAATCACTCCCGAAGTTAATCGCTCGCGAGTTGCATCTAAATACTCAATAAATTCTGGTAATCCGCGGTCGCTATAAAATACTTCGTGGATATCATTTCCTTCATCATCTTTACGGCGTTTATCGGTAAGCGTAATTGTAAGCCCTTTATTAAGGTAAGATAACTCACGTAATCTTGCTGCTAAAGTATCGTAGTTATATTCCGTTGTGATATTAAAAATAGTATCATCAGGAGTAAACGTCACCAAAGTTCCAATATCAGTTGTTTCACCAATTGATTTTACAGGATATAAGGTTTTTCCTTTTTCATATTCTTGCTCCCAAATTTTACCGTCTTTATAAACGGTTGCTCTTAAATGATTTGACAAAGCATTTACAACGGATACTCCAACCCCGTGCAATCCTCCAGAAACCTTGTAAGAGTCCTTGTCAAATTTACCACCAGCACCAATTTTTGTCATTACAACTTCTAAGGCTGATACGCCTTCTTTTTTGTGAATCCCGACTGGAATTCCACGACCATTATCTTTTACTGATACCGAATTATTTTCGTTTATCCAGACATCAATTTTATCGCAATAACCACCCATCGCTTCATCGATAGAGTTGTCAACTACTTCATATACTAAGTGGTGCAAACCTCTTGTACCTACATCTCCAATATACATTGACGGGCGCATACGTACGTGCTCCATTCCTTCTAATGCCTGAATGCTATCGGCAGAATATTCGTGTTTTTTAGCTTCTTCGCTCATATTTTGTTTTTATGTTTTTACCGTCAGTTCAAGTAAAATTCTTTTTTAAGAATTTTGTATCGAGAACAGTTTTATTATAGAAATGTTCTCGATACAATTTTTTCCTATTGTCAAAAATTACTCGAATTGACGTTCAGTTTTTTATTTGAATTGTACCAAAGATACTTTAATAGGGGTTGTTTTAAAATTAGATTTTGAACCAGTCGATTGAAGTTATTAACATTTGTTAAAAATCAGAAAGTGTCTTAAACACGCTAAATAGAACTGAGGGTTGAATTTGTAAAAATTTATTTTGATGAAAAATCAGAAAAACAAAAAAGACTTTTAGAGGCGCTTATTTAGGTTGATGTTTTGCAAATTATTTAGATACGATTTACTTTAAAACGTCAATTTTTAAATGGATTGTAGGTAAGAATTATCACATTAAAAAAATATAAAGAAAGGCTCAACCAATTCTGATTTTAATATTATTTTTGCGCATGCAACACAAAGTACTTATTTTAGATTTCGGTTCGCAGTTTACGCAACTGATCGCACGTAGAGTTAGAGAGCTAAACATTTACAGCGAAATTCATCCATACAATAGCAAAAAGTTTAACGTATCAGATTACAAAGCTGTGATTCTTTCTGGGAGTCCGCATTCTGTAAGAAGCGCAGAAGCTCCACATCCTGATTTGTCAGAAATAAAAGGCAAGATTCCGTTGTTAGGAGTTTGTTATGGTGCGCAATATTTAGCGCATTTTTATGAGGGTGAAGTGGGGCAATCGAATACCCGAGAATATGGTCGCGCACATTTAACTTATCTAAATCACGAGGAGACTTTGTTCGAGGGAATCAATGAAGGTTCGCAAGTTTGGATGAGTCACTCAGATACTATTTTAAAGTTACCATCGAGTTATAAAATGATTGCAAGTACCGAAGATGTAGAAAATGCTGCTTTTAAGATAGAAGGTGAAGATACCTATGCAATTCAGTTTCATCCAGAGGTGTATCATTCTACAGATGGGGCAAAATTATTAAAAAATTTTTTGGTAAAAATTGCAGGGTTGAATCAAGATTGGACACCAGATTCTTTTGTTGATACAACTGTTGCAGTTTTAAAAGAAAAAATAGGAAATGATAAGGTGGTTTTAGGATTGTCGGGAGGAGTGGATTCTACCGTTGCCGCAGTTTTGTTAGATAAAGCAATCGGTAAAAACCTACATTGTGTTTTTGTAAACAATGGTTTGCTTCGTAAAAACGAGTTCGAAAACGTATTGAAACAATACGAAGGGATGGGTTTGAATGTGAAAGGAGTGGATGCTTCGGAGCGCTTTTTATCAGAACTAAAAGGAGAGAGTGACCCAGAAGGAAAACGCAAAATAATAGGGCGTGTTTTTATCGAAGTTTTTGACGATGAATCACACAAAATAGAAAATGTAAAATTTTTAGCACAGGGTACAATTTATCCTGATGTGATTGAATCTGTTTCTGCAACTGGAGGTCCGAGTGCAACGATTAAAAGTCATCATAATGTTGGTGGATTACCAGATTTTATGAAACTGAAAATTGTAGAACCATTGCGAATGATTTTTAAAGATGAGGTGAGAAGAGTCGGGAAATCTTTAGGGATTGATGCTGAGCTTTTAGGACGTCATCCATTTCCGGGTCCAGGTTTAGGAATCAGAATATTGGGAGATATCACCGCAGAAAAAGTGAGAATGTTGCAAGAAGTAGATGCTATTTTTGTGGACGGATTAAAAAAATGGAATCTCTATAATGATGTTTGGCAAGCGGGTGCTATGTTGTTGCCTGTAAACTCTGTTGGCGTGATGGGAGATGAGCGTACTTACGAAAAATGTGTCGCTTTGAGAGCGGTAGAATCTGTGGATGGAATGACTGCTGATTGGGTAGATTTACCATATAAATTTTTGCAAGAAACATCCAACAAAATAATAAATAACGTAAAAGGCGTTAATAGGGTAGTGTATGATATTAGTTCAAAACCACCTGCCACTATTGAGTGGGAATAAAACAAGTAATAATTGATAATTAAAAATGAATAATTGGTACTAAACCTAACCATTAAAATYTTATGAAAACTTTAAAAATATTCTTTTTACTATTATTTGTTTCTGTTTTGACTGCTTGTGGGCAACAGAAAAAATACATTTCTTATACCGTTCAGCAAGGGGAGACGATGAAAAGTATTGCCAAAGAATACGGAATGAAAACGCGAGACTTGTTGCGTTTAAATCCGGATGTATCTAAAAAACCATCGGCTAATACAGTGATTATTATCCCTAATGAAAATTATGGTAAAGAAGATTCTAATGACACTTCATCGCAAAAAACACATACCGTTTTAAGGAAAGAAAACCTTTTTAGTATTTCACAAAAATTTGGTATCTCGGTCGATGCACTTAAAAAAGCTAATGATATTCGTGGTAATAATATTAGTGTTGGACGTGTTTTGGTGATTCCTGCGAAGGAAGAAATTGGGTTAGAAGGGGTGAAAGAAGCTGTAGCAATTGATTCTAGTTTTATCACGCATACTGTTATAAAAGATGATACAGTTTTTAGTTTAACGCATCATTATGAAATTTCTAAAGAGGAGCTGTATGAATTCAATCCTACTCTAATAGATGGTTTGAATTTAGGCATGGTTTTAATTGTTGGAGAAAAGACTGATGAAGAAGCTAAGAATGAAAATATTTTTGAAGATGTGATTACAGACAAGCCGTTGAATATTTTACTGATGCTGCCTTACAAATTGAATTCGATTGCTATAGATGATGAAGAATTTGAGTGGGATAATAAACTATTAAACATCGTAACAGATATTCATGCTGGCGCTTTAATTGCGGTTGATTCTTTGCGTGCAAGAGGTGTACAGGTAAGTATAGATGTGGTTGATACAGAGAATGATTCTGCTAAAATAGCAGCTATTATTAGAGAAAATGACATGAATGATTATGATGCAGTTATTGGTCCATTGTTTTTAAAAAATGCAAAACAAGTTTCAAAAAGTGTTTCTGTTCCGGTGATTGCACCGATTTATTCAAAAACACAAACTTCTGTTTCTGACAATAATTTGGTAAAGGTTTCTCCAAACAAACAGTTGTTAGAAGATAAGGTATTGGATTATATGTTGGGTACATATCAAGGAGAAAAAATCATCATTTTTGGTGATGAAACTGCTGCAACAAATTCTAAGATTTCTAGAGTTGTTTCAAAGTTGAGAACTCATGATTCTATCAATGAGATTACTATTTTAAAACCCATAGATGGTTACATAAAAAAGGAACGTTTTATAGAAGTGATTGATACCGTACAATATAAAAATTGGGTCCTTTTAATTGGTGATGACCCAATTGTGACAACTGATGTTGTAAATAATTTAGGGGTAATGCCACTAGAAAAAAGAGAGATTCAATTGTTTGGATTTGGAAAAGGTTCTAATTTTGGCAATGTAAGTAATACAGATTTAGCGCGTTTAAAATTCACTTTTTCAAAAGAAGAATACATTGATGTGTTGAGTGTTGAAGCTCGGAGTTTCGAAAAATTATACAAAGCAAAAAACCATATCAGACCATCAGAATATGCAACCAAAGGATTTGATGTTACGTATGATACGCTCTTAAGATTGATGAATGATTCTTTTAAAGGTGGAGCTAAAGATGGAATTTCAAGAAGAGTTGCAACTAAATTTGATTACTCTAAAAAGTTATTTAGTAGCACAGAAAATAATGGGATATTCTTATTACAATATAAAGATAATTTGGAGTTGAAAGTGATTGATTAATCGATCAGGATTTGGATATTTTTTTTTGTAAGTTAGTGCCGACTAAATAGAACAAAATATTATGGGTACGGAAACATTAAAAATCAGTTTGGTCCAAAAGATTTTGGAAGTATCTGATATGTCTGTTTTAGAAAAAATTAATTCCATATTAAATAGCGAAGAGATTATTGGGTATAATGCAGAAGGAAAAGCAATTTCGAAGAATCAATACATTCAAGAAATGGATGAGTTGAATCAGCAAATTAAAGARGGAACTGCAAAATTCTACACAACTGACGAGGTTAGAAAACAAATTATTGATGGAAATAATTTGGATAGCTAAAGCAACACAAGATCTCAATAATCATATTGCTTACATTTCTGAGCAAAGTCCACAAAACGCTTTAACTGTTTTAAATGCAATTCTAAATCTGTCAAAAACTTTAGGGGATATGCCTTATAAATATCCGAAAGAACCTATTTATAATCAAGAAAATATTCGGTTTGTAAGTAAGTGGAGTTTCAAAATTATTTATAGAATAGCTGAAAATAAGATTTATATTTTAGGAGTATTCAGCACCTATCAACATCCTGAAAAACTAAGAAGATAATTTTTTTTTGAATCAAAGTCTTACATCTTTTATCTAAAAGTCCCGAAATTCCGGGACGGTCTTAAGTCTAAAAAAACTACCTCCTAACGCGTCCACGCATTTGATGATGATTCATGCCCGGAGCCTTTTTCATCTGGTCTTTCATCTGTTTGATTTGATCTTTTAGCATCCCTTGTTTGTCTAATTTCTTGGCTTCGTTCATCAACTTAGTCGCTTCTTGCCTTCTGTTTTTAGACATTGCAATTCCGGATAACTGCAATTTTGCCATGGCTAAATCATGATCCATAGAAAGACCTAATTCGATAGATTTTTTAAAGTGCTTTTCTGCCTGAGTTAAGTTGGTTTGTGAAAGTAAAATTCCGTGTAAGAAATTAAAATAGCCTTCTTGTTTTTTTATCAAAGCACCACTTGGTTTTTTGATACGGTCTAACCATTTTTTGGTTCCTTCAAAGTTTTGCTTGCGCAATTGTAAAAATGCCAAAAGGATAAATTCATTTTTAAAATAGAAGAAAATGAAAACTCCAGAAAGTAGTAATAGAGAGATTCCGTTCATGATATTTCCATCAAAAAATTGAAATCCAGACCAAACGATGATAGCAGCTGCTATGACTAATTTTATATATTTATGAAACATGTTGTTTTAATTTTAAGAGCAGCAAAGATATACTTTTATGTGAAATTTTTGCTTTTAGGAAATGATATATTTTTGGTGATTTGTAAACCTTATGAGGTCTCGACTGCGCTCGACCAGACATTTAAGTTTGTCTCCTCGAGCGCAGTCGAGAGCTTATTTTGTTATTCTTATTTCTTATAATATTTTCGGTATTTAAAAAAGGCCCAAACACTTAAGATAATAGATACTGCTAACCATCCCCAAATTTGAATTGGGATACTTGCTTCATCACCTTGCGCATACGAATGCAATCCTGAGAGTAAATGGTTTACTCCTAAATAGGTCATTAAAATAACTGCAAATGATAAGACTGATGATACGTTAAATACAAAACGTCCTCTTAATCCCGGAATCAAACGGAGATGCAAAATAAACGCATAAATCATAATGCTGATTAATGCCCACGTTTCTTTTGGATCCCAACCCCAATATCGACCCCAAGATTCGTTTGCCCAAATGCCACCCAAGAAGTTTCCGATGGATAATAAAATCAATCCAACGGTCATTGACATCTCATTGATGATGGTGATTTCTTTGATGATTAAATCAATTTTTTTCTTGTTGTTTTTAGTTGTAGTCCCCATTAAAAATAAGGCTAGCATTCCTAAAATCATCGACAATGCGAAGGGTCCGTAACTCGCTACAATAATTGCAACGTGAATCATTAACCAATAAGAATCTAATACCGGAACCAAATTTCCGATAGACGGATCCATCCAATTCCAATGCGCAATCATCAAAGTAATTGACGCTACAAAAGTTGCGGCTGCAATCGTAAGTTTTGATTTTCTTCCTAAAACTAATCCAAATAAAGCAGTTGCCCATGCAATATAAATCATCGATTCATAACCGTTACTCCACGGAGCATGACCAGAAATGTATCCTCTAATTGCGAGCCCGATAGTATGGTAGATAAACAGCCCTATAATCGTAAATGTTGCTAATTTTATGAGGATGTTAATTGTTTTAGAATTCTTAAAAATTTGGATAATCACAAATATGAATAACAAAGTACCCGCATATAAATAGTACTTAAACAAACTTTTGAAAATGTCATTTTTATTGTAAAAAATCTCTAAATCAATTTTTTTATCTGATGGATAAACAGCGCCTCCATATTTCTTTTGAAAATTTTGAATTCCAATCAAAANTYTCNTWCAGATNTGCSAWTWSTSWWTSTSTTNNTTTTAGWNNCTTTGTTAACGTTTGTAAATAAGCAGGTAAAATCTGTTTTACAAAAACAGAATCGACTCCAGAATATTTAACCGTATGCAATTGGTTTTGCGAAACCCATTTGTTGCTAGAGTCATTTGGGATTGGGAAAATTGTTAATAAATCTCCAAAAACTGCTGAGYAAAATAAATTTACACGATTGCTAACATCCAATACTGACTGATCATATTTGCTTTTTATTTTTTTCTTAAAGGCAGCTTCTTGTGCATCTCCAATTTTAAAACCTCCTTGAGCATCAAAGAAATCTGCCAATCGCGCATATTTCTGATCATGAGGAATCCCAATAATATCTCTTAATTTAGTATTGACTTCTTTAATATATATAATGGGTGCATTGAACCAAAATTTCGGATTTTGCTGTACCGAAATAAATACTTGATTCGCATCCAAACCGTGATATGTATCTTTATGATACACTTTTCTAAGCAAYTCAGAAGCAAATGTATTTACGGGTTTCATACGTCCACCAGCATCTTGAATAATTAAATGGCTAAACTTTTCGGCATGCGCTTTGTCAACAATATTGGCTTGTAAAGTAGAATCTATTTGCTGATCTGTTAACTGATGTTGATGTTGTGAAAACCCAGTAGCAATTGCAAAAAGGATTGCAATTGACAATGTCGCTTTTTTAGATTTTACTTTATTGAGTTGTTTTCGCAAGTCAGAAAAACGAGTATTTTTACCAACAATCGGAATTAAAATCAATCCTAAAAACAACATGGAATATCCGATATACGTAATTAATGTTCCCCAAAAATCATGGTTTACTGACAGTCGAGTTTCCTCATATTCTGGGGTGATGTTGTAGCTAGATTGAAAGAATTTATAGCCTTTATAATTTAAAATATTATTCATATAAATTCTGAAATCAAAAGATTCTTTTGGGTCAATAACCGTTACCTCACTAGCATAAGACATCGGACTTTGAGACCCTGGATAATTTTCTAATTGAAAATCTCGTAGCTTAATATGAAACGGTAATTCTATTTGTTTGGCACCATAATTAACTCTGAAATTAAGATCGCCCACAGCAATTTGTGTAGGACTCTCCATATTATATTGACCTCCATAAACCACTACTTGTTTGGTTTCGTCGCCAACAGTTACGTCAAAAGTTAATTTATCTAAAGGGTTTTCATCACGAATTCCTTTCACCGTTTTGTAGGTCCCTTTTGTGCTCGGTGTAGGAATCACAAAACTCAATCCTCCCAATTGATGTAAGGCTAATAATTGTAAATCTTGTATAGAATCTTTGGTGATGGTTCCGTTGAATTTATCTGCCATTCTAAAGAAAGTTCCATCGGCAATAGATTTTATTTTTAATGATTCTCCTTCAGAAATAATATCAATCGTATTGTTACTTTCATTGTCATAACCCACCAAAACATTGTGAATTAATTGGCTGCTTCCTTTTTTGATATAATGATCGTGCCGCGAGCCAGAAGTTGACTCAACAAAATGAAGATAATTATCCCCTTGTTCATCCTCAATAAATTCTTCTTTTGCAAACGGAACATATTCTACAAGGTCAAACTCAAACTTAGTATCTCTAAATTCATTGCTATAAGAATAGTTGGGTTTTCCTTTGGCAGAAAGTAAGATTTTTTCTGATGGATATTTAAACTGTTCTTTATCATTATGAGCCGTCACATCAAAATAAATAGCTTCAGAATACATAATGTTGCTAGACTCACCTTCAACAATCGGCATGATGCCTTCAAAACTCACATAGCGAGTGATACCGGCACCTATGATGATAAAAACAAAGGCAAGGTGAAAAGATAAAACCACCCATTTTTCTTTTCTAAAAAGGCGGTATTTTATAATATTTCCAAAAAAGTTAATGGCAAAAATAACCATGATAGCCTCAAACCACCACGCGTTGTACACCAACACTTTTGATGTTTGCGTGCCATAATCATTTTCGATAAAAGTGGCGATTCCCATTGCAGCTGCAAATACGATAAATAGGATTCCTGTAAGTCGAGTTGAATATAAAATAGAAAGTAATTTCTTCATTTTGAATGTGTAAAATATGTGCAAAAATACATATATTAGGCTGGATAATCCTTACTGAATTATAAATGTTTTTAATATTTGTTTTTGAAAGGTATTGTCCCTTTTAACAGCTATTTAGAGTTGTTGTAATTTGTATTTGTAACTTTAATAAAACATGTTATTATCAGGTTGTGAATGTTGATTTTTTTATTTTGAAAAATATCTAAATACTATGGAAAACAAAAAAGTAATTGTACTATTGGGAGGTTTAAATTCATCTAAAGGTGAGTTAGGTGAAATTTCATTGAAGAGGTTAGATAAGTGTTTGGAGATTTATTCAGAAGAAACTTTTGTGTTATGCACTGGTGGTTGGGGCACTTATTTTAATACTACGATACATCCTCATGCGTATTATTCTAAAAATTATTTAATAAAAAAAGGTGTTTTGGAAGGTGATATCTTAGACCTTTTATTATCAAAAAATACTGTTGATGATGCAGTTCTTATAAAAAAATATTTTTCCAAACCTTTAAAATATGATTTAACGATTGTTACAACCGATTTTCATTTGGAAAGAGTTCAACTTATATTCAAAGAAATTTTAGTTGGTTTTAATCTCAATTGGATTGGTGTAAAAAACTCATTATCAAAAGAGGAGTTAAAGTATCGAGTTGCTCATGAAAAAAAAGCGATACAGGGAATCATTAAAAATGGTTTGTATTATTAAAAAATGCCAATTTATAAAACCATTAACTTATCTTTGTACGTATTCAATTTTAATAAAAATATATGAGTGAGAATAGTCAACCTAAATCAATCAATTATGATGCAGATTCTAATCGTTATCAAAAGATGCAATATCGTAGATGTGGAAAAAGTGGGATTCTATTACCACTTATTTCCTTAGGATTATGGCATAATTTTGGACAATCTGACGATTTTGAAAAAGCTAGTGGAATAGTAAAAACTGCTTTTGATAACGGAATCACTCATTTTGATTTAGCCAATAATTACGGCCCGCCGTATGGAGCTGCCGAAGAAACATTTGGACGGATTTTAAAAACCGATTTAAAACCCTATCGCGATGAATTGATTATTTCATCAAAAGCAGGTTGGGATATGTGGCAAGGTCCTTACGGCAATTTTGGCTCGCGTAAATATTTAATGGCGAGCTGCGATCAGAGTTTAAAAAGAATGGGGCTAGATTATGTTGATATTTTTTATCATCACCGCCCAGATCCTGATACGCCACTAGAAGAAACCATGGGAGCTTTGGATCAAATTGTGCGATCTGGAAAAGCGTTGTATGTGGGAATTTCTCAATACAATGCTGCCGATACAAAGAAGGCTTCCGAAATTTTAAAAGATTTAGGGACTCCTTGTTTAATTCATCAACCAAGATATAATATGTTCGACCGTTGGGTTGAAAAGGATTTATTGAGTACCTTAAATTCTGAGGGAATTGGCGCCATCGCATTCTCGCCTTTGCAACAAGGAATCTTAACCGATAAATATTTAAACGGATTGCCTTCGGATTCAAGAGCCGTAAAAGATGGACGTTATTTAAAGACAGATTCGATTACTCCAGAAGTTTTAAAAAAGGTAAAAAGCTTGAATGAAATTGCAAATAATAGAGGGCAGAGTTTAGCTCAAATGGCAGTTGTATGGATTTTACGCAATCCTGAAATTACAACCGTTTTGGTTGGGGTTAGTAAAACCGAACAATTATTAGACAATATAAAAGCGTTGGATAATTTAGAATTTTCTTCAGATGAACTAAACGCGATAGAAATGATTTTGCAATAAATTGGATGTTTGTAAATCGAAATCGTTTTAGTCAAAATTATCTACTTAATTATCAGAATATCAAAATATAGAGCTGTTATTTTTGTGAAAACCTTAAGGTATTTCATACTAAAATAATAGACTAATCTTATGCTTAGGATTAAATTTGCCACTTAATTAATTTTATCATTTTAAAAAAAGAAGTATGGCAATTAAGAAAAAATTTTTAAAGTCGAAACCAGTTTGTAAAGTAACATTTGAATTAGAAGGAATAGAGGCTGACAGCATTGTAGCAGTGGGAGATTTTAATGCGTGGGATGCAGAGGCGACTCCGTTGACGAAATTCAAAAACGGGAAATTCAAAACTACTATTGATTTAGAAAAAGGAAACTCGTATGAGTTTAGATATATAGTTGACGGCGTTTACACCAACGATGCCCAAGCAGATGCCTATGCGTTTAATGCGTATGCTGGTGCTGAAAATGGTGTATTGAATTTGTAAGAAAAGATTTTATTATTCATACGATGACTTTGAGTCATCGTATGAATTTTTAAAATTATCTCTTGATATTTAATTCGAATATTTTACTACTCATCAACTCCCTCAATCAACAGTTCCAAAATATCAATGGCGGCTTTGGCTATTTTTGTTCCTGGTCCAAAGACACCAACCACACCGGCATCAAANAGAAATTTGTAATCTTGTTGTGGTATTACACCTCCGGCAATTACTAAAATATCTTCGCGTTCGTATTTTTTTAATTCGGCGATAACCTGTGGAATCAACGTTTTATGTCCTGCCGCTAAAGAGGAGACTCCCAACACATGCACATCATTTTCCACCGCTTGTTTTGCGACTTCTTTGGGTGTTTGAAACAGCGGACTGATATCCACATCAAACCCTAAATCAGCAAAACTTGTTGCAACTACTTTTGCGCCACGATCATGACCGTCTTGTCCCATTTTTGCAACCATTATTCGTGGACGTCGTCCGTCCATTTTCGCAAATTGATTGGCTAACTCTACTGCGAGTTTAAAGTATTTATCGTTTTTTATTTCTTTACTATACACGCCTGATATTGAATTTATAGTGGCTTTATATCTGCCAAAAATAGTTTCTAATGCCGATGAAATTTCGCCCAATGTGG
>NVSL01000035.1 GCA_002401215.1 Flavobacteriaceae bacterium
AGTGCCGCTAATTTTTCATAAAGAAGTGTATGCATCGCTCAGTATTTTAGGAGCTGTAACTTTTTATGCGCTGTTACAAACCAATTTACCAATCAATATAAATTATTTGATTACAAGTTCTTTGGTCGTTGTTTTACGAATTTTTGCTGTGAAATATGAATGGGAATTTCCTAAGTTATACAAGGTGGTTTAGATTATAGAGTTAAGTTCTAATTACAACAGCAATTATTGTATATTTACATCATGATATCACAAAAAGAAGTAAAATCAATTTTTCACAAACTGTCTGTCTCTAATCAGAATAGTCTTTTATCAGAATTACTATTGGAACAGGAATTACAAGGTAAGGTTCTATCTGAGGCAACTCAGGAGATTTCCCAAAAGCGAAAGAAAAAGCCATGTCCTCATTGTAGTAGTGTCAAGGTGTATAAGCGAGGAAAACAAAAAGGAGTTCAAATGTACCGCTGTAATTCATGTGATAAATGGTATAGCGAAACCACAGGAACTGCGTTGTATGATATAAAGTTAAAATCGAAATGGCAATCCTACTTGAATTGCATGGAAAAGGGAATGCCTATAAAAAAGATAGCTGAAGAATTGAATATTAGTATTCAGRCTAGTTTTGATTGGCGTCATAAGATTTTGAGTTCTTTAGCTCAATTCATACCAGAGGAACTAACAGATCAAGTTGAATGTGATGAATTGGAGTTAGCCATCAATGAGAAAGGAAATAGGGATWTAAAAAGAAAGCCAAGAAAACGCTCCTCAGACTTTAAACGCAATCAAGGAAAAGAGTTGATTACTACAGTACAAGTTGTAACGGCAGTGTCTCGTAGTGGAGAAAAAATATTAACAGCGGTAGAAAGTAAGCGGCTTAGCAAAAAAGAAATTGCCAAAGTAATGGATGGAAAATTAGCTAAAAACGCAACATTGATAACTGATAAACATCCTTCATACAGAGCTTATGCAAAAGACAATCCAACTATTAAGCACAAACAATTACTCGCCAAAGACCATGTAGATAAAAATGATAAAACATTACATCTTCAAAAAGTGAATAATGTTCACTCCCAACTAAGAGGGTTTTTAAGACCTTTTAATGGTGTTAGTTCTAAATATTTACAAAATTATCTCAATTGGTATGCTTATGTAGATAATATACAAAATAGTAAGACCACTCTTAAACAATGGTTTTTAGCTATGCTTATTACAGATCAGGCTTATGGACTATTCGAGTTATTTAAACAAAATGCTGTCTTAATTAGAACTTAACTGATTATATCTTCTTTAGTTTTGGATGTTGATTTTATGTTGTCCAAATTAAGATCTTCCACAGTTAAAAAGTCCGAGAATAGTAAAGGAGCTAATTCTTTTACAGGTTCGTATAAGATAGAATCTTTGGTGTTTTCTTCGGTCACAAACGGAATCGTTTTATTTAACTTATCAAAAACAATCAGTACGATACTTAAAATCAATCCGAATTTTAGAGCTCCAAATGCACCCCCTAAAATTTTATTCAAAACGCCTAATGCTGCGAAATTTGCTATTTTGGTAAACAGTTTTCCGAGTAATGAAATCACGATTACAATCGCAATAAAGGTAATGGCAAATGCGGTGATAGCGATGTATTGTTCGTCCCAATCAACACTGTCTTTTAAAAAATTTCCCACAAAATAAGAGAAGTGAATAGCTCCATAAACTCCGGCGATTAATGAAATTAAGGAAGCCAATTCTACAAATAAGCCTTTCATCAATCCACGAATAAATCCGAATAAAAGTAGCGCTGCAATGATGATATCAAAAGTATTCATGAAATAGATTTTTTTGTAAATATACAAATACTTTTAATCGTCTTTGCGATGAGGAACGAAGAAGCAATCTCACTAATTAATCAGATTATTTCGTCATACTTCCTCGTAATGACTATCTTTGTCTTATGATTGGAACGCAAAATTTAAAGGAAGATTGGGAAGCTGTTGTTAAAATAATTTCTGACCAATTTGGTGATGGAGAGGAATTAAATTTAGACGCTATTATTTATTTAATTGGTGTACAAGAGTTAGGTGTTGGTCCAAAAATATTTAAAAAAGATGAAAAACTAAACTTAATGCATATTGCAATTTGCAGGTTGTTAGAGCCTTATGGTTACTACGAATTCGACTTTTTTGATGATGATAGTTGGCCACATTATAAGGTAAAAGATCAGCTACCAACTTTAAAACCAGGAGAGCAATCTGTACTAATGAAAGAGGCAATTGTTCAATATTTTTCTGAAAAAGGAATGGTTTAATCAAAGAWATTTTTAATAACTCTTTTAAAGTTTTCCGATGAATTTGTCATTCCTGCGAAGGCAGGAATCCAAACCAAATTAACAATAGATTCCTGCCTCCGCAGGAAAGGCATCCCAATTAATTATTTCTAAAAATTAGGTCTCCGTTTTTCTAAAAAGGCAGTTGTGCCTTCTATAAAATCTTCGGAGCCAAAGCATTTTCCAAAGTTGATAATCTCTGTTTCAAAACCATCTTCTTTTTTATCAAAATTTGCATTGACTGTTTTTATTGCCGTGGCAATTGCAGTTCCAGAATTGCGAGAAATCTTACCTGCTAATTTTTCGGCTAGTGGAATTAATTCTTCTTGCGATACTACATGGTTCACCAATCCCCAATCCAAAGCATCTTGCGCAGACAACATATTGGCGGTCATAATTAATTCCATTGCCTTTCCTTTTCCTACCAATTGCGGCAATCTTTGCGTACCACCGTAACCAGGAATCACACCCAAAGAAACTTCTGGCAATCCCATTTTTGCATTGTCGCTGGCAATTCTAAAATGTGCAGACATTGCCAATTCTAATCCACCACCAAGCGCAAAACCATTGATGGCTGCAATTACAGGAGTCGATAAATTTTCTACAAAATCGAACAAAATATCATGCCCTTTTTCTGACAATGCTCTCCCTTGCGATTCATCAAAATGAGCAAACTCTTTAATATCTGCACCAGCAACAAAAGCCTTTGTACCACTACCGGTAATGATGATAGCGCGAATATTTTTATCCAAATCAGCTTCAGAAAAAGCATGATGCAATTCTTGGATAGTCGCCATATTTAAGGCGTTTAATTGATTTGGTCTGTTGATGGTAATCGTTAAAATTTTATCAACTTGGTTGAGTACTATATTTTGGTAAGTCATTTTTTTAATTTTTAATTCTTTCCTATTAATTTTTAATTATTCCTTTTTAATTCTTAAATCTACATTCACTCTTTAGGTAATTGCACCGTAAAAATTGTTGCTATATTTTTTTGCGATTCAAAGTACAACGTTCCTCCATAAGCCTCAATAATATTTTTTATCATTGGTAACCCCAATCCCATTCCACTAGTTTTTGTGGTAAATTTCGGTTCAAAAACCTTGTCTTTGTCTTCGTCAGAAATTCCTTTTCCATTGTCAATTACTTCAATAAGGATATCGGTTTTTTGGGAAATAATTTTAATTTTAACCGAAGGGTTTTCTGTTTCTTCAATTGCTTGAATTGCATTTTTGATAAGATTGGTGATAACCCTAGTAATTTGCAATTTGTCTAAATTCATAATCAAGACTTCAACATCCGAAGAAAATGAAATATAGGGCTCTGTAAAAATTTCGGTGGCATGTTTCACGACTTCTACAATATTGATTTCTGCTCTTTTTTGAGTCGGCATTTTTGCAAAGTCAGAAAAGGCAGAAGCAATTGAACTCATCACATCAATTTGCTGTATAATAGTTGTGCTATATTCTTTTAATTTTTGTTCAATATCTGGGTCGGTTGGATCAAACTTTCGCTCAAAGCTTTGCACCGTTAAGCGCATTGGTGTCAACGGATTCTTGATTTCATGTGCCACTTGTTTTGCCATTTCTCTCCAAGCTTCTTCACGCTCACTCTGGGCTAATTTTACAGCACTTTCCTCCAAATCATCCACCATACTATTGTAGGCTTCGATCAATACATGAATCTCTTTATTTTTCCCTTTTATTTCAATTTTTTCGTTGCGTTTGTTCAAACGCATTTCGTTCATTTTTTCACTAACTGTAGTGATTGATTTGGTAATATACCTAGAAATGAAAAGCGAAAATGCCATTCCAATTACAAACATAAAAAAGAAACCGAGGGCTAATCGAGATAAGAATTCTTTCAATTCATTGGCTTGGTCTGAGCGGTTTTCTAAATACGGAATGTGTAAAATTCCGATTTCCTCATTATTGTCATTGTATAAATAGGTGTAGGAAGATTGGTATTCTTTATCATCAATTTCAGCTTTTTTTACAACGCGATGCAATCCACTATTCGCTAAACTTGTTAAGATTTTATCCGAAATTTTAGTTGTTTTGTTTTGATGGATTAACTCCTTATTTGAAGAAACAATAAGATTTCCTTTTAAATCAAAAATCTCTAATTCAAGGCGATGAACCTCAGAAATATTAAAAATTTCAACTTTAAAAATATCTTTTAATAGATTTGTTTTTGCAGGGAATTCTGAAGTTTTTAAATGCACATCGATATGCGTTAAAATGGAAGCTTCTTTTCTAGCCAACCTTCCTGCATTGTATTCGTTCGATTGCTCGCTGTATTGAAAAATAGTAACCAAACCAATCAATACAGACGAGATTAGAATCAATAAAACCATTGATGCGAAAACCCGACTTCTGATTGAAAAAATTTTGGTGTTCATTTATAAAATTACCTTTTTGTAAAAATAAGAAATAAAAGGCTCTCGATATAACTTTTACTTTTTCAATTGCAAACGCTTCACGAGTTTATGTGTTGATTTTTTTAAAGGTGATTTTTACTCCTTTTTAGAATAGCTTTTTTTAAAAAATAAAATGACTAATACCAGCAAAGCAGAAACAATATTTGCAATCATCATCGAAATACTATTGATTAAAAAACCATAATAAAACCATAACGACACACCAAAAAACATCGACAAATACATCATAAATGAGATGTCTTTTACCTCTTTCGTTTTCCAAATTCGAAAGACTTGCGGCACAAACGAAGTAGTGGTTAATGTTGCGGCTAAAAAGCCGATGATTTCTATATTGAAACTCATATTTATTTTTTTTGTCATTACGTGGAGTGGAGCGACGTGGTAATCTCTTCTTCGAATTGAAAGATTGCTTCAACCGTACCTCATTCGCAATGACGGTAACTTCGACTCCGCTCAGCCACCGTTAAAATTACCCTACAATATTTACAATTTTACCCGGAACAACAATTACTTTTTTAGGAGTACGTCCTTCTAATTGAGCAATWGTTTTTTTGTTTTCTAATACTGCTTTTTCAATTTCATCTTTTGATAAATCCAAAGACAACTCCAACGTAAATCTCATTTTACCATTGAATGAAATAGGATAATTCTTGGTGCTTTCTACCAAATGACTCGCATCAAAAATTGGGAATTTAGCTGTAGAAATAGAAGTTGTATGTCCTAGTTTACTCCAGATTTCTTCGGCAATATGTGGCGCATACGGTGATACCAAAATAATTAATCCTTCTAAAATTTCTCGCTTGTTACATTTCAAGGCAGTCAACTCGTTTACGGCAATCATAAACGAACTTACCGATGTGTTGAAAGAAAAATTTGCAATATCGTCATCCACTTTTTTAATGGTTTTATGCAAAGTCTTTAACTCATCTTTGGTTGCACTATCTTCTGACACTAAGAAAGCTCCGTTTTCACCTATATGATACAATTTCCAAAGTTTCTTTAAGAAAGAATACACTCCAGAAATACCCGAAGTTTTCCAAGGTTTCGATTGCTCTAATGGCCCTAAGAACATTTCGAACAAACGCAAGCTATCTGCTCCGTATTCTTCACAAATAGCATCTGGACTTACAACATTGTATTTAGACTTCGACATTTTTTCAACCTCACGACCTACTTTAAAAGTGCCATCATCTTCAGTTACGAATTGTGCGTCTTTATACTCTTCTCTCCAATTTTTAAAGGCTTCAATATCTAATTCGTCAGAAGCGTTTACGAAAGAAACATCAGCGTGAACAGGATAAAGACCTTCTTCAATCTTAATAGGATTAAGTTCCTTACTCTTGCTATTATCTAATAATCTTTTCTTCTCTAAAAGTTCGGAGACATGTGGGAAACTTCTATAATCTATTACCTTATGCCCATATTTATTAGTCTTTAACAAATCATATGAAATACATGTACTCGAATTAATTACAATTTCATTTTCACTAATATCATTATATGTTGCAACTGAATCAAATCTATAAACAAAAGCACTCGTCCCAGTAATCATTCCTTGGTTGATCAGTTTTTTTGCAAACTCATCTACAGGTACAATCCCTTTATCAAATAAGAATTTTTGCCAAAAACGAGCATATAATAAATGTCCGGTGGCATGTTCAGAACCGCCAATATACAAGTCCACATCTTGCCAATAATCTAAGGCTTCTTTACTTGCAAATTCTTCAGTATTCTGAGAATCCATATACCTATTAAAATACCAAGAACTTCCTGCCCACCCTGGCATGGTGTTTAATTCTAACGGCCACACTGTGGCRTTATTTATCTCACTGTTGTCTACAATACTATTTGTTTTGGTGTCCCATGCCCATTCCKTYSSRWWYCSKWAMGRTRGYKTRYSMWMWWYYGTTGSKAAMYRMWTMWYYAMTTCMSKYWAKGCWMTYSGCMMKTKCTYYKYWGCWMTYRTYYGYSSMRYWCYGWCKKYAWWAKACAMYSGGAANWGGYTCTCCCCAATATCGCTGACGACTAAATACTGCGTCGCGCAAACGGTAGTTTATTTTACCATAACCAATCTTCTTTTTCTCCAGTTCATAGATAATCGTTTTCATGGCTTTTTTATAAGCCAATCCATTTAAGAAATCAGAATTTGCAATCTTAGTTCCATTTTTATCTTCGTGTGCAGTTTCAGAAATATCAACACCTTCAAAAATATTCGGAATCTCAATATCGAAGTGTTTTGCAAAATCATAATCACGCTGATCACCACAAGGAACCGCCATAACAGCACCTGTTCCATAACTCGCCAATACGTAATCTCCAATCCAAATCTGAATTTTTTCACCCGTAAAAGGATGCTCAGCATACGCCCCAGTAAATACTCCAGAAATGGTTTTTACATCAGCCATACGATCACGCTCACTACGTTTTGCTGTAGCGTCAACATAAGTCTTAACGGCTTTTCTTTGCTTGTTTGTTGTAATATGAGATACCAATTCGTGCTCTGGAGCTAAGGTCATAAATGACACTCCGAAAATAGTATCGGGTCTCGTTGTAAAGACATCGATTACTTTTACTGCTTCTTTTTTAACTTTCTTTTTGGCAACTTTTTGAATTTCTGCAATCTTCGGAAATTGAATACCATTATTAATTTTAGATAGTACTCTGTCCAAGTTTTCAATAACTTCTTCATCAGAAATATAGGTAACAGTATAGCCTTCAGTTGCAAAATAATTAGCTCTTTCAATTTCATCTTCTTTACCAGAAAACTCTACGATTGCCTTTTTGTTAAAACTCACAAAATCGGTGATAAAATCACCTAAGATATATTGTTGTCTGAATTTTACAGCACCTTTTTTCTTTCTTAATACATTCCAAAGCAATCTACTTGCTTTAGATGTATTTGAACGTAATTCTTTAATTTCTTCAATAACTTTGTAAGAAATTGCTCCCTTTTCTTCGGTTGATTCGTTCGGTAATACTTTAAAAGAAACCATGGCACCTTGCGAGCGACCAATCCAATTGGTTTGTGAATCTTTTAATGGCTGTGGCCAATCTATATTTTGTAATCCGTCTAACAAACGTTGTGAATATGCCGAAATTCGCATAGACCATTGGGTCATTTTTTTGCGAACTACAGAATGCCCACCACGTTCCGAAACTCCGTTTATAATTTCGTCATTTGCTAAAACGGTTCCTAATCCAGGACACCAATTTACTTCGGTATCCGACAAAAATGTCAAGCGATATTGTAATAAAATTTCTTGTTGTTTCTTTTTCGAAAACTTCTTCCATGCCGAAGCTGTAAACGATACAATTTCATCATCACAAACAGCATTTACTTTTTTATTTCCTTCGGATTCAAAGATTGAAATCAATGTAGCAATATCTTCTGCTTTGTCTGATTCTTTGTTGTACCACGAGTTGTAAAGTTGGATAAAAATCCACTGTGTCCATTTGTAATATTCAGGACTTGAAGTTCTCACTTCGCGCGACCAATCAAAAGAAAAACCGATTCTGTCTAACTGACGACGATAAGTTTTAATATTTTCTTCGGTTGTTTTTGCAGGATGTTGTCCTGTCTGAATTGCATATTGTTCTGCCGGCAATCCAAATGAATCATAGCCTTGAGGGTGCAATACATTAAAACCTTTATGACGTTTGTAGCGCGCATAAATATCAGAAGCGATATAGCCTAAAGGATGCCCAACATGTAAGCCAGCGCCCGAAGGATATGGAAACATATCTAATACATAAAACTTTGGAGCGTTTTTTAACGCACCAGAAAGAGGTGGGTTTTGTGCTTTAAAAGTTTGATTTTCGGCCCAATATTGTTGCCATTTATTTTCTATCTCAAGGTGATTGTAACTCATTTTTTATTGACTAATTGTCTTTACGAGGAATGAAATGACGTGGTAATCTGTTTGATAAGATTGCCACAGCAAATTAAAATTTGCTTCGCAATGACGGATTTTTAAGTCTGCAAAGTTAGGGTTTCTTTAGCAACAATTAAAGTGTAAAAGTCAAGACTTTAAGGGGAGTGTTTTTAATCCAAAATCACAGTTTTTGTTTTGAAAAATATTAGGTAATTTCGCTGTATGCAACCCACCTTAGAAATTCAAATTAAAACTTTACCTACAAGCCCTGGAGTGTATCAATATTTTGATGCTGAGGATAAGATTTTGTATGTAGGAAAAGCGAAGAATTTAAAAAAAAGAGTGGCATCCTATTTTAATAAAAATCACGAAAATGGGAAAACGCGTGTGTTGGTTAAAAAGATTGCGAGTATAAAACACATCGTAGTAAATACTGAAACCGATGCGTTGTTATTAGAAAATAATCTGATAAAAAAATACCAACCTCGCTACAATGTGATGCTAAAGGATGACAAAACCTATCCTTGGATTTGTATTAAAAAAGAACGTTTTCCACGGATATTTTTAACTCGGAATGTCATCAAAGATGGGTCGGAATATTTTGGACCTTATACTTCTGTACGAACCGCAAAAGCGTTGCTAGACTTGATAAAGGAGTTGTATCAACTTAGAACTTGCAACTATTTTTTGAGCGCAGAAAACATCAGTAGTAAAAAATACAAGTTGTGTTTAGAGTATCATATTGGCAATTGTAAGGCGCCCTGTGAAAACCTGCAAACCGAAGAAAATTATGCCAAAGGAATTTCTGAAATTAGGCAAATAATTAAAGGTGATTTTAAAGAAGCGTTGAAAACATTTAGTATGTTGATGACTAATTATGCGGATGATATGGAGTTTGAAATGGCGCAAAAAATAAAAGACAAACTATCACATTTATCAAATTATCAAGCCAAGTCAACCGTGGTAAATCCATCGATAAATAATGTAGATGTCTTCTCTTTAATTTCGGACGAAAGTTATGGTTATGTCAACTTTTTTAAAATAATGAACGGGTCTATCATCCAATCTCATACATCAGAAATAAAAAAGAAATTGGACGAAACGGATAAAGAATTATTAGAGTTGGCGATTGTAGAAATTCGGCAGCGATTTAACTCACAATCCAACGAAATTTATGTTCCTTTTCAAGTTGATTTAGGAGAAGATTTAAAAGTCATCATTCCAAAATTAGGAGATAAAAAACGGATTGTAGAGCTGTCAATTCGCAATGCAAAATATTATAGACAAGAGCAGTTTAAACAAATCAAAATTGTAGATCCGGATAGACACACCAACCGAATTATGGCGCAGATGAAAAAGGATTTACGCCTATCAAAAGAACCAAGACATATTGAGTGTTTCGACAATTCTAACATACAAGGAACGCATCCTGTGGCGGCTTGTGTGGTTTTTAAAAATGGAAAAGCGAGTAAAAAAGACTACCGTCATTTTAATATAAAAACAGTAGAAGGCCCCGATGATTTTGCATCGATGGAAGAGGTGGTATATCGCCGATATAGAAGATTGTTAGAAGAAAATGAACCCTTGCCACAATTAATTATTGTTGATGGAGGCAAGGGACAGTTGTCATCTGCAGTAAAAAGTTTGGACGTTTTAGGACTCAGAAATAAAATTGCCATTATTGGAATTGCAAAAAGATTGGAAGAAATATATTATCCAAATGATTCAATTCCTTTATATTTGGATAAGAAATCAGAGTCGCTAAAAATCATTCAGCAATTGCGGAATGAAGCGCATCGATTTGGAATTACACATCATCGAAATAGGCGGAGTAAGACCGCGATACAGACAGAATTGGAACTGATTCCTGGAATAGGGCAACAAACAATTGTAACATTATTGCAACATTTTCGTTCTACTAAAAGAGTTATCGATGCGAGTTTGCAAGAATTGATAGACGTTATTGGAGACTCGAGAGCAAAAAAATTATACAACTATTACCAAACTAAAAAATGAACCGAGCATCTAAAATCATAGAGCAGAAAGGATTAAAAAAAAGCAAACACATATGTTACCTCTTAAAAAACAGAATTTGAACATATGAAAAAGTTTTACATCTTTTTATTCATATTCACTATTTCGATTGGTTTTGCGCAAGAAAATGAATCGCCTAAAAAGGACTTGAAAGTCGGATTGGTCTTTTCGGGAGGAGGTGCAAAAGGGTTTGCCCACATTGGAGTTTTAAAAGTTTTGGAAGAGGCTGGAGTACGCGTAGATTTTATTGGAGGAACGAGTATGGGGTCAATGGTGGGCTCGTTGTATGCCGCTGGTTATTCTGCTTCAGAAATTGACTCGATTTTTAGAAATGTTGATTTTACCAAAGTAATGCTAGATGATGTGCCGCGTAAATCGAAACCATTTTACGAAAAAGAAAATGGCGAAAAGTATGCACTTTCTTTACCTGTTAAAAAAGGGAAAGTTGGGATTCCGAAAGCACTATCTAAAGGGCAAAATGTTTCTAATTTATTAACAGAGATGTTGAGTCATGTTGATACGATTACAGATTTTACGCAATTACCAATTCCTTTTGTATGTGTTGCTACAAATATTGAAACAGGAAAAAAAGAAGTTCTAAATAGTGGGTTTTTACCCAAGGCGGTACAGGCGAGTAGTGCGTTTCCTACATTATTAAACCCTGTAGAAATTGATGGAAAATTATTGGTTGATGGAGGGATTTTAGACAACTACCCAGTTGATGAAGTTTTAAAATTGGGACCCGATATTATTATAGGAGTTGAGTTGGGAAATGATTTATCGACTAGAGAAGACTTAAACTCGGCGGTAGATATTGTAAATCAGATTATGAGTTTTCAAATTTATCAATCGTACGATGAAAATATTAAGAACACCGATGTGCACATCACCCCAAATATGAAAGGGTATTCGGTAACAACATTCGAATTTTATGATGAAATTTATAAATTAGGAGAGGTTGCTGCCAGAGAACATTTTGATGAATTGGTGAAAATTGCTGAGCAACAAACGGTGAAAAGAGCTCCGTTTGTAATAAAGAAACGAGAGAATAAAATTATAATTAAGTCAATCCAAATTGAAGGGAATGAAGATTATACGAGAACTTATGTAAAAAGTAAATTGGGTATTAAACTTAATGATACGATTGCTTACAGCTCTTTTGTAGACGGAATTAATAATTTATCAGCTACAGGAAACTTTACAAGTGTACAATATAAGGTTGTCGATTTGGAAGATGGAGGGCAGCGAGTTGAATTAAAACTAAAGCAAAATGAGATTTCTACTTATGTAAAATTAGCAGCGCATTATGATGACCTATATAAAACTGCCATTTTGGTTAATATTACGGCTAAACATGCTTTGATAAAGAATGATATTTTTGCGCTCGATATAATTTTAGGCGATAATATTAGGTATAATTTCGATTATTTTATTGACAATGGGTCTAACTATAGTTTTGGTTTTAAATCGAGTTATCATCGATTTAGTGAAGATGTTATGTTTGATTATGTTCCAGATGTTGCCCGAATTAATTTAAAATATCGAGACTTTACAAATCAACTTTTTTTACAATCAGTATTGAGTAGAAAGTTGGCGATTGGTATAGGGTTAGAGCAAAAAAAAATTACTGCTTATACCAATACTTTTACAAGTTCAGTTTTAAGTGCAGGTGAAGATTCTGATAAGTTTTACTTTGACAAGTCGAACTATTTTAATTTTATTTCTTATTTAAAGTTTGATACCTACGACAAAAAATATTTTCAGAAAAAAGGAGTGTATTTAGCGGCTGATTTTAGGTGGTATGTATTTTCATCAGATTATAATGATAATTTTAATTCATTTTCTCAGTTAAAAGGAGAGCTTGGTTTTGCCTATACTTTTTTTGATAAATTAACGCTACAACTTATATCAAAAGCAGGAGTTACTATTGGCGATAACAATAATCCAATATTAGATTTTAATTTAGGAGGATATAATGAAAACAACATCAATACTTTCGAGTCATTAATAGGGTATGAGTTTGCGGCTTTAAATGGAGGTAGTTTTGTAAAATCAACATTAAAAGTTAGGTTCGAAATATTTAAGAACAACTATTTAATGGGCGCAGCATCTGTTGCACGTGTTGATGATGATATATGGAATAATGGAGATGTTTTTGCTGACACAAAAACAGGTTTTGGTATTGGATATGGATTAGATTCCTTCTTAGGACCTATTGAATTGAACTACACCTATTCGCCAGATACTAAAAACAATTACATCTTTTTTAATTTAGGATACTGGTTCTAAATCACAAACTATTTAAAACAAAAAAAGTCCTATTACAACTAGTGCAATAGGACTTTCATCTTTGATATTTGTCAATGCCTTCACTTAGTCACCATTTTCTTCAAAACGATATTCTAAATATTGGTAAGCATCACGCGGCAATACTTTGATCCACTTTTTATACTTTAAAAACCATCTAACTTGTAGAGATGGATACCCTTGTTTAAGGTAAGAAGCAATAAAAGGGTGCACGTTCAACACGATCTTTTTATTGTTCTTGAAACTAATTACTTTATCAAGTTCTTGTTCAATTTTGTCAACCAAAATAATTGGTGCCTCAACTTCTCCGTTTTTATTCGGATTAGGCTCACGTGTTTTAATCACCATTTCTGGTCTAACACGTTGACGTGTAATTTGAATCAATCCAAATTTACTTGGAGGTAAAATTTTGTGTTTGGTACGGTCAAACGACATTTCTTTTTTCAAATGATCGAATAATTTTTGTCTATCTTCTGCTTTGTGCATGTCGATAAAGTCAACCACAATAATTCCTCCCATATCACGTAACTGTAATTGTCTTGCAGTTTCAGATGCAGCAATTAAGTTAACCTCTAAAGCAGTTTCGGCTTGCGATTTAGCTTTGTTAGAACGGTTACCACTATTTACATCAATTACGTGTAAAGCTTCGGTATGCTCTATTACTAAATAAGCTCCTTTAGTCATTGATACAGTTTGTCCAAACGATGTTTTTATTTGTCGTTCAACTCCATACTTCTCAAAAATTGGAATACTTGATTTGTGTAGTTTCACAATCGATTCTTTTTCTGGAGCAATTTCTGCTATATATTCTTTAATTTCTGAATATAGCTGCTCGTCATCTACCATAATATTGGTAAAAGAATCATTAAACACATCTCTTAATATAGAGTGCGCTCTGTTTAATTCACTTAAAACTTTGGTTGGTGTTTGTGATCGCTTAATTTGCTTACACATAGACACCCATCTTTCTAAAGAATTTTCAAGGTCACGGTCTAACTCTGCAACTTTTTTACCAGTTGCTACAGTTCTGATTATGACTCCGAAATTTTTAGGCTTTATGCTTTTAATTAGTCTTTTTAAGCGCTCCTTTTCTTTGTTATCTCCAATTTTTTGAGATACCGAAATACGGTTAGAAAAAGGAACTAAAACTAAAAATCTACCTGCAATAGACAACTCAGCATTTAACCGAGGTCCTTTGGTAGAAATAGGTTCTTTTACAATTTGAACCAATAAATTTTGTCCTGTTTTAAGTACATCATTAATTTTTCCATCCTTGTCAATATCTTTTTCAAGATGGAAATTTTTTAAAGTGAAATCTTTTTGTTTGCCTGTGTTTACTCCTTTTATGAATTTAGACATGGATAACATCTGAGCACCTAAATCATGGTAATGCAAAAAGCCATCTTTTTGATAGCCAACATTTACGAATGCTGCATTTAAACCTGTAAGTGTTTTTCCTGTTTTTGCAAGAAAAATATCACCTACTGATATTTTGTTATCATTTGTTTCCTTATTTAATTCAATAAGTTTACCATCCTTTAATAAGGCAAAATCAATATCAGAGGAACTAGATCTTATAATTAATTCTGTTTTCACTCCGATTTGGTTTTATATCAATACAAATTTAAACCTGTATTGATAGGTTAATAATCACAGGGTTTTTAAACCCTTTGAAACAATTGCATYTTGCAATGTTTCGTTTTCAAAGAACGTGTTTCTTTTACAAAGAAAAAGTAAGATAAAATCTTACTTCTTCTTTTTGTGTCTGTTAGCTCTTGCTCTCTTCTTACGCTTGTGCGTAGAGATCTTAGCTCTTTTTCTTTTTTTACCACTTGGCATAATTAATACTCTATTTTTTTAATTAGTATTTAGCTATAAAATTATTTTATAGCAACTTTGCTTTTTACTCCCTCTACAAATACTTTTGAAGGCTTAAAAGCTGGAATATTGTGTGCAGGAATTTTGATAGTCGTGTTCTTAGAAATATTTCTTCCAGTTTTTTCAGCTCTTTGCTTAACAATAAAACTTCCAAAACCTCTTAAGTAAACATTTTCACCACCTTCAAGAGAATCTTTTACTTCATCCATAAATGCTTCAACTGCCGCTAAAACATCTCCTTTCTCAATACCAGATTTATCTGAAATTTTCGATACTATATCTGCTTTTGTCATTATTAATAGGGTTTTTAAATTTAAGACTGCAAATATATGACAAATAATAGAACCTAAAAAGTTAAATAGCTAAAATTTAGAGGTATAAATATTCAAATTTCAAGGAGGATTTGATGTATTTTTACCCCTCCTGATTTAATTAAATGAGATTTTCTAAAAGCCTAATTTCTTGGTATTTACAAAATAAACGAGATTTGCCTTGGCGCAAAACTACCAATCCTTATTATATATGGTTGTCAGAAATTATATTGCAACAAACAAGAGTTGACCAAGGGTTGGCTTATTATTTAAAATTTGTAAAGAATTTTCCGACTGTTTTTGATTTAGCAAGTGCCGATGAAGAAGAAATTTTAAAGCTTTGGCAAGGGTTGGGATATTATTCTAGAGCACGAAATTTACACACATCAGCAAAGTATATTGTCAATGATTTAAATGGTGTTTTTCCGACAGACTATAAATCGCTTTTAAAATTAAAAGGAGTTGGAGATTATACAGCTTCGGCAATTGCTTCTATTTGTTTTGATGAACCCACTGCGGTGGTCGACGGAAATGTATATCGGGTTTTGGCGCGTTATTTCGGAATTGCTACACCTATTAATGGTACCCTCGGAATTAAAGAATTTAAAAAATTAGCGCAGGAGTTGATTAATGCCAAAGACCCCGCAAATCACAACCAAGCAATCATGGAATTTGGTGCAAGAATGTGCAAACCTCAAAATCCTGATTGTGATATTTGTCCGTTGAATGACAGTTGTGTTGCGCTTCAAAAAAAGGAAATCAAGAAGTTACCCGTAAAGGATAAAAAAGTAAAAGTCAGAAAACGATATTTTAATTATTTGGTGCTAATTACTTTGGATGAAAAAACTATTTTAAATAAACGAGAAGGTAAGGGTATTTGGCAAAACTTATATGAATTCCCATTGATAGAAACTGAGGCTGTTATTGATGAATCAGACTTAGTGAATCACACAGCCTTTAATGAATTGTTTAAAAAGGATGCGTTGATAATCAAACGATTCAATCAAAAATTAATCATTCATAAATTATCACATCAACATATAAACACCGTTTTTTGGATTGTAAAAACAGCTACAAATAAATCAGCAAATACTGAATGGAATAACATTGAAAATTTCCCAGTTCCGATTCTGATTCATAATTTTTTTGAAGACTTAAAACGAACAGAAATTTTTAGTACTTTTGAAGTATAAATACAAACAAAATGGCAGGCACACTAAATAAGGTAATGTTAATCGGTCACTTGGGTGACGATATAAAAGTTCATTATTTTGATGATAAAAATTCAATTGGACGATTTCCTTTAGCAACCAATGAGTCTTATACAAATAAGCAAACAGGAGAAAAAATTACAACTACCGAATGGCATAATATTGTGGTTCGTAACAAGCTTGCAGAAATCTGCGAAAAATATTTATCTAAAGGAGATAAAATTTATTGCGAAGGAAGAATAAAAACCAGACAATGGGAGCAAGATGGGGTTAAAAGGTATATGACCGAAATCCATATTGTTGATATGAATTTTCTTACAACCAAGAAAGAATTGAATACTCCAAATCAAGCGAGTGCTCCAACACCACAACCATCTGCACCTGAAAGCAAGCCTTCAGAAGACAAGGATGATTTACCATTTTAAGTTTAACTAAAACCAACACTATTGGACCCAGATCCCGCGAGTTATTTAGAGAATTTTGACGAAATGTTTGTCATTAAATTAGTGGTACTTTTAATTTTGTTGGGGTGTTCTGCTTTTATTTCTGGCGCCGAAATTGCTTTCTTTTCGTTATCGCCAACCGAATTAGATGCGGCAGAAGAGTCAGGCTCTAAGAAGCAAAAAATGGTTGCTAAAATTTTAGAGCAACCTCAAAAACTACTTGCAACCATTTTAATCTCAAACAACTTTATCAATATTTTAATTGTCTTGATTTTTGCTTTTTTAGGAGAGCAATTATTTGCAGGAATATCAAATACAGCGCTCAAGTTTTTAATCAAAGTTGGTTTAGTCACTTTTTTAATTTTACTTTTTGGCGAGGTTTTGCCAAAAGTGTACGCCAACAGAAATGCAATGAAATTTGCCACCATGATGGTGATGCCACTCAAGGTTTTATCGGTGCTTTCAACTCCGTTGAGCAAACCATTATTAGGCTTAAATAATATGGTTGAAAAAAGATTGGGACAAAAGAAATCTAGCTTTTCTGTAGAAAAATTATCGCAAGCTTTAGAGCTTACTTCAGATAATGCAACTACAGATGAAGAACAAAAAATATTAGAGGGTATCGTGAGTTTTGGTCGTACAGAAACGGTGCAAATCATGAAACCTCGTACCGATGTTTTTGCCATTTCTGATGATGATACCTATAAAAATGTATTGTCAGAAATTGTAAAAAAAGGCTATTCTCGGAATCCTGTATATCATGAAAATATAGATTCTATTGTTGGTGTTTTATACGCTAAAGATTTATTGCCACACCTTTCTAAAACAAATTTTAAGTGGCAAAGCTTAATACGTGAGCCAATTTTTGTACCAGAAAATAAAAAGCTAGATGACTTGTTAAAAGAGTTTCAAGAGAAAAAAATCCACCTTGCTGTGGTGGTTGATGAATATGGAGGCACCAGTGGTATTGTGACTTTAGAAGATATTATCGAAGAAATTGTGGGAGATATTACTGATGAGTTTGACGATGAAGATTTATTATATTCTAAGATAGATGACAATAATTATGTTTTTGAGGGAAAGACCTCCATCAAAGATTTTTCTAAAGTTGTGAATATTGATGAAGAATTTTTTGAAGAGGAAAAAGGAGAAACCGAAACCTTGGCAGGATTCATTTTAGAAATCTCAAAAAAGTTTCCGAAGAAAAACGAAATACTAAAATTCGAACACTTGACGTTTAAAATTGAGGCCATAGACAAAAGGCGCGTAAAACAAATTAAAGTCACTATCAACCCTGTTTTAAATGAAGACTAAAGTATTCATATTTCTTTCAATTTTGGTATTAAATATTTCGTGTTCCGATGAGGTTTTGCCAAAACCAAAAGCTTATTTACGGTTGGCTTATCCAGAGGTGGCTTATCAAAAAGTAGTTTCAGATTGTCCATATACTATTCAGATTTCTCAAACATCTAACATAGAATTTCAGAATAATTGTTGGGCAAAAATTCATTATCCAAACCTAAAAGCAACGATTCATTTAACCTATAGAGAGGTCAATAATAATTTAGAGGATGTTTTAAAAGAAGTGGAGAGATTGACTTTTGAGCATACTGTAAAAGCGGATGCTATCAATGCGCGTCCTTTTAGAGATGTCGAAAAAAAGATTTACGGAAAGATTATAAATGTTGAGGGCGATGTAGCATCAAACATACAATTTCATGCAACAGATAGCGTAAAAAATGTACTATTCGGAGCCTTGTATTTTGAAGTAAAACCAAATTACGAWTCCATTTTACCCGCTATAAAACATATAGAATTGGACAYCAAAAACTTGATGGAAAACATTGAGTGGAAAAATTAACAATAGAATTATGAGTACGTATAAATATCAATTTACAAGAACAATCAGAATTTGGCTTATCATTGGTTTGGTAATGTTAATTGGGCAAGTAATCCTCGGCGGAATCACGAGATTAACAGGTTCTGGATTGTCAATTACACGTTGGGATGTAGTGAGTGGAGTGGTTCCGCCGATAGGAAATGCACAGTGGCACGATGCTTTTGATTTGTACAAACAAACGCCGCAATACCATAAAATAAATTCTCATTTTGACCTTGGCGACTTTAAGTTTATATTTTTTTGGGAGTACGCTCACAGACTTTGGGTACGAATTTTAGGCTTTGTTTTCTTGATTCCGTTTATCATTTTTGTGTTTAGAAAACAGATGAATTGGTATTTGGTAAAACGCTTAGGTTTGGTCATTTTCTTTACCGCTTTAACCGCATCCGCAGGGTGGATTATGGTGATGAGTGGACTTATTGACAGACCTTGGGTAGATGCCTACAAACTCAGTTTACATTTTATGTTGGCGGTGTTGAGCATAGGCGCCATGGTAAAAACCATTGCGGATGTTTACAATTATAGAAGCTCACAAACTGATTTTAAAACGCCAAAAATAGTATCGACATTAATTGTAATTACTTTTTTACAATTGATTTTTGGGGGATTAATGTCTGGGATGAAAGCGGGATTGTATTTCCCTACTTGGCCAGATATGAATGGAAGCTTTATACCTAATGTTTTATTAAAATCTAATAATTGGACTTGGCATAATTTAACCAATTACGACACTTTTACTTTTGCACATGCCTTTGTGCAATTTACCCATCGGATGTTGGCATATTTAGTTTTGACTCTTACAATTGTGATGTTTGTGAAAATGAAAACTCAAATTTTTGAACTTGTAAAAAAATGGTTAAACACATCAATAGCGCTTGTAATTTTACAAGTTGTTTTAGGTATTCTTACCCTATTAAATATCGATGGAGGAATCCCCTTGTTTTATGGAGTAGCACATCAATTGGTTGGGTTGTTATTTTTTATAAGTCTGCTGTTTTTGTATTTTTCATTAAGAGAAAAAAGGGCATAAAAAAAGCTCCCAATGTTGGGAGCCTTATTCAATAGCGTTTAAAAAACACTTATTCTTTAGTTGCTTCTTTTTCAGCTTCATCCATTTTCATCTTCATTTTGCAATCTTCTTTTTTGCAGTTCTCATCACACTTGTGATCTTTCATTTTCATCATTTTGCAACCTTCTTTTTTACAATCTTCATCACATTTATGATCTTTCATAGCCATCATTTTACAACCATCCTTTTTACAGTTTTCGTCGCATTTGTGATCTGCCATTTTTTTCATCATAGGGCAGTTGTCTTTGGTGCAGTTTTCATCACATTTATGATCAGCCATTTTAGAGTGATCGTGCATGTCCATTTTTTCACCATCGTGATTCATTTCAACCTCATCAGTTGTAGCATCAGCATTTTTCTTCTCGCTAGTACAAGAAACAGCAATCATACTAATAAGTGCAATTGCAAATAATCCTTTTAATAATTTCATAATTAATAAGTGTTAGTTTTGTTAATAATCACGCAAATATAACAGAATAAACGATGTATCCTAGAAGGATATTAAAAAACTGAAAGAGAATTTTATTCGATGGTTTTTGTAGTTGTGACTTTATAAAGATCGCCACCTGCAATACCGTTGATGTTTTTTACAATTTCTTCTTTTGATATTTTGTTGCTATCAAAAGAAAATTGTCCTATTTTTTCTTCGAAGTTAACTTTAGATAAAGTAACACCTTCTAATTTATGAACCTTCGATTCGATGAGTTTAGCGCAACCAATTTCGCAAGTCATCCCTTCAATATTAACTTCAATGGTTTCGATTTTTTCTGCAAGAACAACTTTTTCTGTTGGTGTAGATTTGTTGTTGCATCCAATTATTAAAAYCAAACTAGCAAAGGCAAAAAAGTATTTTAAAGGTTTCATAGGCTTTAATTTTATAGCTTATGATACCTAAACAATTATCAGCAGTGATGGCAGCGGTAATCTTGCCTCGCTGAATGTCGATGAAGGCGATACGGTTGTTACGACTGTGACGGCGACGGATACGGATAATGTTCAAGGTGATCTGAGCTACAGCATTGTTGCAGGAGGATCAGATAACACGGCGTTTAGTATTGATTCAAGCACAGGCGAGCTGACCTTTAATACGGCGCCTGATTTTGAAGCGCCGGGGGACGACG
>NVSL01000036.1 GCA_002401215.1 Flavobacteriaceae bacterium
CTTTATCGGTAATATCCGGTTTCATAGTATTTGATTGTATCTATACTTTAACAAGATCGGAACAGTTAAAGCTGAAATAATTGGTAGAATTGAAGCTCTATACTCCATCGATCCAAAAAGTGGGAACGGAGCAATCCTCAGTAAAAGTGTATGCGGTTTTACGGCAAAGGATTGCGACCACTTAAAAGGTTTTCTGTAAGTTGATGGATCCAGAAGATGAAGTATACTAAAAATACGGTTTAATTCAGTGTTTTTAGTATAATGAATGACAAAAGGAAATATAATGCGCAAATGGATTAGTCTTGTTTTGTTTATTTTGGTTTTTCTCGGTGCCGCCATAATCGTGATCGAAAGAAAAGCAGTAAATGGAAACACAAACCCTAAAGAAATAGTTGTCGAGGTAGATAATGTCCTTGGTCTTTAGGGCAGCTCTTTTATGTTTACTTCTTACTCCATTTGCAGTGCAGGCACAAACTAGAGTTGGCGTTGTTGTTGGAGAGCTGTCACCAATAAAAGAGTTTTCGATCAGCGCTCTAGCGTTAGACCAACAAGCTATGCCTGCTGACCAATGGCAAAACTCAAGCCCAGAGGTGTTACAAAACTTGCTAGTGGATCTGCCGGTCAACGGAGGATCTGCGACGATCAATGATTTGCTGGGCAGAATGCTGTTAAGTGGATCTCAACCACCGGCAATTGGTGACGAGTTAGCAGAATTGTCCAAATTGCGATTAACCGCCATTTACGCATTAGGTCACTTAAGCGCTGTCACACAAATTGCCGCTAGATCTCCAAATGGTCATAGTAATCCCGAAACCGCTGCAATTACAGTAAATTCTTTATTGGCTCAAAACCAAGCAGATACAGCTTGCCAGATAGCCGGGCAACTAAACGAAGCTAGAAGCGCGGCATTTTGGTTGCAAATGCGGGCGTTTTGCCTAGCCAAATCAGGAAACATTGCCGGAGCTGAGTTAACTGCAGAGCTGGCAATAAATGCTGACTCGGGAGCGACAGGCTTCTTAAGGAGCATTAACCGGATTACCAGCAGCCCTCAAACTGTGGAAACCATTAGTCCGGAAACGGCTTTAGGGCTGGCAATGATCGAGGCGGCGAATGATACGGTCTCCACGCAAAACCTTACCTTAGCATTGCAATCAGGGCTGGGCGGACAAAGCGAGCTGCAAATGATTGACGTTCTTTTTCAGGCCTTTATTGCTGCAGCAGTGCCGGTTGGAGAAATGTCCGAGCGGTTATTGGCTCACGCCGAGCAGTTGCAACAAGATGCGCAAAAAGATGTACAGACACCTGAAACCGCTGTCGAAGAAATAGTTATTACAGTTTTTGAACAAGAACTTTTGAAGCTTAAAAGTTCAAAAAACCTGTCAGGAATTGATAGAATGGCCAGTCTGTTTTCCTTAGGGCGTAACGCGAGCAATCCTGGAATTCGAGCCGAAGCGTTGATGTTAATCATTGATGACAAACTTGAATGGCAACACTGGTTGGCTGTCAATCGCTTGATTGCTAAAGAAATACGGTTTTTGCCTGTAACTGAGGAGTTAAAGCAATACGCTGCTGATCTAGTTCGAACCAACTTGCTAGCAGGAGATGTTGCGCTGGCTAGGAAATGGTTGGTTTTTGTTGATGAAGATGAAATAAAACAACGAGGTTTTGCAGCAATATTTCAAGCTTTTGGCAGTAAACAACAAGTCGATATCAGTARTTTTGAAGAGCGCATGAACGACACAAATGAGCAACAAGAATTRCTAATAAGTGATCTGATGGCAATATCTGCRCTKGGCAATAAAATATCGCCAAAAAACCGMCAYTGGYTATCGATGAGATCAGAAGYGAACTTGGGRARCTGCCAATCATCTAAACTTTTTGCTTTACGYGCCAGCGCAACTKYCGGTKCAATTGCCGAGACCATTATGCGGGCGGCTGATTTATTGCGAGAAGAGGGTTTTGATACTTTATCCAGCTATTGCAGTTTTGAAATTATTTCCTCATTAAAGCTGATCGGACTTGAAAAAGAAGCTCAAGCGGCAACAATGGAATGGATGTTCTCCCGTCGGCAAATGCAGTGAGCAACAGACATTTAGAAGCTTTTCTAGAAATGATGAGTGCCGAGCGCGGAGCTGCAAAAAACACTYTGGCAGCGTACCGCAMTGATTTATTGGATTTAACCTCACACTTGTTTTCTAATAACAYMGCACTAATCAAAGCAAAGCGCTCTGATCTTGAAGACTGGGTGGTTTTTTTACATTCCCAAGGTCTTGCCGCAAGCACCGTTGCCCGAAGATTAAGTGCTGCAAAACGCTTTTACCGGTTTTGCCAAAGCGAGGGCTGGGTTGAGCAAAACCCGACCCGTTTAATAAAYTTYCCCAAACAAGCAAAGCCACTACCAAAAACCCTGTCAGAAAAACAGGTAAGCCTKCTRCTGGAAACAGCAAGCMAAGACAAAAGCCCAAAGGGTTTGCGAATGTTAGCTTTGCTGGAAATATTATATGCCTCCGGATTACGGGTGACTGAGTTATTATCTTTGCCAAATAATGTTGGCAAAAGAAGCGAAAAACTGATTCTAGTTACCGGTAAGGGCGGCAAAGAGCGRYTAGTGCCGYTAACSCCAGCGGCAATTACTGCRATAAACRAYTGGAGAGAGGTWMGARAGYCGTTTTTGCCAAAAGATCAAAGACGATTAARAGCARMAAAATTCCTATTCCCTTCAAACTCWMTMGCYGGRCATTTAAGTCGCGAGCGGTTTTTTGCCATGYTAAAAKCTCTTGCTGCAAAAGCAGGATTAGATCCAAAGGGTGTTTCGCCACATGTCCTAAGRCACGCTTTTGCCTCGCATCTGTTAGCCAATGGAGCTGATTTAAGGGTTGTACAAACCCTGCTTGGCCATACAGATATATCAACCACCGAGATATATACTCATATACTTGATGAGCGCCTTAAAAAACTTGTTCAAAGCGCACACCCACTGGCTAAACGAAAATAATTTGTCAAATGATGAAAATGCTTGTCGCGGCTATTAGCTATCTTTATGATGCAAGAAACAAAAGAGAATTTGTTATATAATAAGGAGAATTTATTGAACCCTTGGTTTTTAGTAAAGAAGCGAGTTTCATAGTTTCAAAGGTGCAAAGAATCAAAGGTGTAAAAAAGTTTAAGAGCCAAAGGAAGAAATGACTACCTACAAAAAAGAATCACATATTAGAAGTTTACTGAAAGGGATTTCTTGGCGGATTGTAGCAACAGTTGACACCATTTTAGTGGTGTTGCTCGTCACCTGTTTGATGGGAAGTTGCAGCCTAGAGTTTGCATTTTCGATTGCATTTATCGAGTTCTTTTTAAAATTGGCAGTTTATTATATTCACGAACGTGTTTGGCAAAATTTACTAGAAAAATTAAGAGGGACACAAAAAAGAACTTTGTATAAATCTATTTCATGGCGATTGATAGCAACGAGTATGACCTTTATAATTTCAGGGACTATACTCGATACTTTTGGAGAAATAGCCTTGTATATTGCCATCACAGAATTATTTACAAAGTTTGCTTTTTATTATATTCACGAACGAATTTGGTTAAAATTGCCTTTGGGTAGGATTCGGGATTATTTTTATAATGCCATTGGGAAGAAAATATAATGGTACTGTCATTACGAGGAGGAACGACGAAGTAATCTATTTGAGAAATCAATAAAGAGATTGCCACACTCCGTTCGCAAAGACGTAAAAAATAATAAACTAGATGAAAGAAAATATCATTCCACATAGCTATCAAGTATCTGTAGAAGATAGAAAAAAGTTGAACCAACACAATTCATTTTTGATATGGTTTACTGGTTTGTCTGGTTCTGGAAAATCGACCATCGCAAATGTGGTTGAACAAGAGCTTCATAAAAAAGGAGTCAAGACCTACACCTTAGATGGTGATAATATCCGAARAGGAATCAATAATGATTTAACTTTTGCACCAGAAGACCGTACCGAAAACATCCGTCGAATTGCTGAAATTTCTGGTCTTATGGTTGATGCTGGCACCGTGGTTTTAGCAGCATTTGTATCACCCTACAAAAAAGATAGGATAAACATCAAAAATGTCGTAAAAGATGTTAATTTTGTCGAAATTTTTATCAATACATCAGTAGAAGAATGTGAGCGAAGAGATGTAAAAGGATTGTATAAAAAAGCCAGAGCCGGAGAAATAAAAAATATGACAGGAATTTCATCACCCTATGAAGCGCCAGAGAATCCAGACATTGAAATTAAGACGGAAGAAGTTACAGTTGAAGAAGCTGTTGCTAAAATAATGAAGTATATAGAGGGGAAGTTAGTTGATTTTTAGTGATATGATTTTCGGCTTCTCGATACATTTTTGAAAGAGCAGCTTCTCGATACAATTTCAAAACACTAAGGCGTTTTGAAATCACTCGAAGTGACGTTGGGAGGTAATTATAGTGTTATAAATTTTAAAATTWAACAGATCGTCAGTTCGTCCCGATGGTTATCGGGAGAATTTAACGATTGAAATGAGTTAAATTTATATCGAGAACAGGTTTAAAAGAGCAGCTTCTCGATACAATTTCAAAACGCTAAGGCTATTTTGAAATCACTCGAAGTGACGTTGGGAGGTAATTATAGTGTTAGGATTTTTAAATTATACGTACCGTCAGTTCGTCCCGATGGTTATCGGGAGAATTTAATGATTGAAATGAGTTGAATTTGTATCGAGAACAGGTATAAAAGAGCAGCTTCTCGATACAATTTCAAAACGCTAAGGCTATTTTGAAATCACTCGAAGTGACGTTGGGAGGTAATTATAGTGTTATAAATTTTAAAATTAAACAGATCGTCAGTTCGAGTGATTTTTCGTAGAGCAGCGGAGAAAAATAGTATCGAGAACAGTTTGTATTGATAAAAATTGAATTTTAAAGCAAACGAAGATGAGACAATCATACGTTTATATTTTAAAATGTGCAGATGGAACATATTATACAGGAGTAACTTCAGATCTTACAAAAAGAATTGAAAGTCATGAAGAAGGAAAATATAAAGGAAGTTATACAAGTAAAAGATTGCCTGTAGAATTGGTTTTTTATGCCGAGTTTACAGATATTAATTTTGCTATTGAAAAACAAATTAAAAATTGGTCAAAAGCAAAAAAAGAAGCTTTGATAAATGGCGATTATGATGCGTTGCCTAATTTGGCGAAGAAGAAGTTTAATAGATAGTGGTTCTCTCGACTTCTCGATACAATTTGGTTCTGCTAATGCAGTACCAAATCACTCGAAGTGACATCAAGTAACTGTACCGTCAGTTCGTCACGATGGTTATCGGGAGAATTTAATGATTGAAATGAGTTAAATTTGTATCGAGAACAGTTTGAAAGAATAAATAAAACAAGAAGTAAAACAAAATACAACTGTCATTGCGAGGCTGCAAGACGAAGCAATCTCAAAAATTGAAAGAGAAATAAATAAGATTACTTTGCTCAAAAAAAGAGCTCGTAAAGACAAAACAAATAGACCATGAGCAAATATTATTTAAATTATTTAGACGAATTAGAAAGCGAAGCAATTTTTATATTGCGCGAAGTATGGGCACAATTCCAAAACCCAGTCATCTTATTTTCGGGAGGAAAAGATTCTATTGTAGTTGCACATTTAGCAAAAAAAGCATTTTTTCCAGCGAAGATTCCCTTCCCTTTAATGCATGTAGATACGGGTCATAATTTCCCTGAGACCATCAAATTTAGAGATGATGTGGTAAAAGAATTGGGCGTACAACTTATTGTAGGTTCTGTTCAAGAATCGATTGATGATGGTAGAGTTGCCGAAGAAAAAGGGAAAAATGCGACTAGAAACGCTTTACAAATCACAACACTTTTAGACGCGATTGAATCTAATAAAATTGATTGTGCTATTGGCGGCGGTCGTCGTGATGAAGAAAAAGCGCGAGCTAAAGAACGCTTCTTTTCTCACCGAGATGATTTTGGGCAATGGGATCCAAAAAATCAACGTCCAGAGTTGTGGAATTTATTCAACGGAAAGTATTTTGAAGGAGAGCATTTTAGAGCGTTTCCGATTAGTAACTGGACAGAAATGGATGTGTGGAACTACATCAAAAGAGAAAATATTGCGATTCCGTCGTTGTATTATGCACATGATAGAGAAGTGGTTTGGAGGTCTGATTCTTGGATTCCGAATTCTGAGTTTCTGATACTGGAAGAGCATGAAGAAGTTGTAACAAAACGAATCCGTTTTAGAACTTTAGGCGATATTACCATTACTGGCGGAATAGAATCTGATGCAGATACGCTAGAGAAAATTGCAGATGAAGTTGCAGGAATGCGTCAAACAGAACGGGGAAATAGAACTGATGATAAACGTTCGGAATCGGCGATGGAAGATCGGAAACGACAGGGATACTTCTAACGAGGCTACTAATTGTGGCGAATTTAAAGCGAATTGATTGTGACTGAAAGTAAGATTTTATATAAGGAAGAAAGTTATAAAATTATTGGTGCCTGTATGAAAGTGCATCGGTCGTTAGGTTCAGGGTTTTTAGAAGCTGTTTATCAAGAAGCGTTAATAAAAGAGTTTACTAATTCAGAAACTCCTTTTAAAAGTCAGATAAAATTGAATATTTATTATGACGGTCAACAATTAAAAAAATATTATATCGCAGATTTTATCTGTTATGATAAAATTATTATTGAAATAAAGTCAGTTAGTCAAATACCTGTTGTGTTTTATTCACAATTGAAAAATTATTTGACCGCAACCAAAAAAAANTTAGGAATGTTGGTAAACTTTGGAGAACCATCATTAGTTTATAAAAGAATATTAAACACATAAAATTGATGATTTTCGTCAATTCGAGTGAATTTTAATACCTGATAAGGTAGAAAAATTAGTATCGAGAATGCTGATCGTTAAGAACTGTTCTCGATACAATTTTTTATCAAAAATCACTCGAACTGACGTAGAAGGATTATCAAGAATATAAATTATTAAACACAAAATAATACCCGAATCTTAATTCGAAAAATTAGCGTAATTCGTTTTCAATTCGCATAAATTCGCAATAAAAATTCGCATAAATACGTAGCAAAATGTTAGACAACAACCAACTATTAAGATTCACCACTGCAGGAAGTGTAGATGATGGAAAAAGCACCTTAATCGGCAGATTATTATACGATTCAAAATCTATTTTTGAAGACCAATTAGAAGCCATAGAAGCAACCAGTAAGAAAAGAGGGCACGAAGGAGTGGACCTTGCTTTATTTACAGATGGACTCCGTGACGAACGTGAACAAGGAATTACCATCGATGTAGCCTACAGATATTTTACAACACCAAAGCGAAAGTTTATCATTGCTGATACACCAGGTCATATTCAATATACACGAAATATGGTTACGGGAGCATCAACTGCAAATGTGGCAACGATTTTAATTGATGCACGTCATGGGGTGATAGAACAAACCAAACGACATGCTTTTATTGCATCGCTATTACAAATACCACACATTATAGTTTGTGTGAATAAAATGGATTTGGTTGATTTTTCTGAAGAAGTATTTAACAACATCGTGGCCCAGTTCGAAGAAATAGCTTCAAAAATGTTGGTAACAGATGTACGATTTATACCAATGAGTGCCTTGTTAGGVGAYAATGTRGTAAACCGTTCTAAAAACATGGATTGGTTTCAAGGAGCTCCAATGTTGCATACCTTAGAGACGATGCATATTTCTAGTGATATAAATAAAGTTGATGCGCGCTTTCCGGTACAAACCGTATTGCGACCACAAAGTGAATCTCATAGAGATTATAGAGGTTATGCAGGTAGAATAGGAAGTGGCGTTTTTAGAAAGGGAGATGAGATTACGGTAATGCCATCTGGCTTTACATCTAAAATAAAAAGCATTGATACGTTTGATGGTTCTTTAGAAGAAGCCCATGCACCCATGTCAGTTTCTATAACTTTAGAGGACGATGTTGATGTGAGTAGAGGCGATATGATTGTGAGAACGAACAATAAACCAGATGCTTCTCAAGATATTGAAGTAATGTTGTGTTGGTTGAACAATGCACCTGCAAAACCAAGAGCAAAATATACAATTAAGCATACTACCAATGATCAAAAAGCAATGATTAAGGAAGTGGTTTATAAAATTGATATCGAAACTTTAGGGAGAATTAATGATGATAAAGAATTAGGGATGAATGATATTTCTAAAGTTAGAATCAGAACAACAAAACCTTTGATGATAGATTCTTACAGAGAAAACAGAACAACAGGATCCATTATTTTGGTGGATGATGCGACGAATGAAACTGTTGCGGCGGGAATGATTGTGTAAAAGCCCCCATGCCCCCGAAGGGGGGAATTGATTGTGACTTCTTTTATGATTTCTTTCCATTATTAATGGACTCACCTCAAAAAAATCCTTTCCAAAAAGGGTAGGCTACAGTCTAGCGGGGTAAACCTCAAACTTTTTATAAAAAATACGATAAGACACGAATAAATGAGTTTAATAACCAGATAACACCCCTAAAAGAAAGAATTATTCCACAGAGTTGGACAGAGTAAAAGAAGAGGCGCAGAGAATTTAAGAAATGTTTATTTTACCCTATTAACCCGTTGTGCATTATTATAAATTTCGTCCATTCGAGTGAATTTCAACCCTAATTAGGTTGAAATTAGTATCGAGAATAAAAATTTTATTCTAAAAATTAATAATGCCCAATGGTCACAATAATAAATATATCCGATTTTGAATAGAAACTGTAAAAATTGTATTTTTGTTAAATGACCAAGAAAGGGACTTTAGATTTTGAAATTGATGAATTAACAAATTCGATTAAAAACATTATTAGTGGAGATAGTTTTCAAACAAATATTTCAAGAATAACAAAATTAGATTTAAAATTAATTACAAAAAGAAAAGGTTGGTTATTTAATTGGAAAGGGGAATTGAAACATCCAGAAAGAGACATCTACAAACTTACTATTATAAATAATCAACATATAATTCAAGGTCTTGTAAGTTTGGAGGTAAAAACAGACCACGTTTATATGCATCTTGTAGAAAGCGCTCCATTTAATAAAGGCAAAAGCAAAATATATTCAGGTGTTCCAGGAAATTTAGTTGCTTATGCTTGTAAGCTTTCTTTTCAGAGAGGAGATGAAGGAAATGTCGCATTTATAGCAAAAACACAATTAATTGATCACTATATTGAAAGCTTAGGAGCAATTCACTTTGGAGGAAGATTAATGATAATTACGCCTAATTCGGCTTTAAGATTAGTAAATAAGTATTATTCAAATTTAATGTGATGAAAACAAAACAAAAAATAGAATTAGACGTAGATTTTATAGGAGGACAAGAGCCTTTAACAGATAAAGAAAAAAAAGCAATAAGTGAATTTATTAGAAAATCAAAATCTAAAAAAGTTACTAAACGAAAAGGAAATACAAAAAAGGAAATTGTATAGTTAAGAAAATGGATTTACAACCTAAGCAAGATCCAATCTGTAAATAATATCCAATCATTGTCACACTGTCCCCAGGGCAAACTCACACTTTAAATAATATTTCTAAAAGGTGCTATTAACTTGTGTTTTCTTTGTAAACCTCGTCAGTTCGATCCGATAGCTATCGGATGAAATTTTGATAGAAATTTTGCCTGTGCTGAACTCGTTTCAGTATATCGAGAACTCGTTTTTAAACAAAACACCATTCTCGATACATTTTTCGTTCCTCAAAACACTCGAATTGACGAATATTCTCTAGTATTTTATTTTAAAAAAAAGTGTGAGTTTGCCCTGTTGAAAACAGTATATTTGTCCGAAATTATTTAGAAATGAAAAAGAACCTCATTATTTTTGGTACCCGCCCAGAAGCCATAAAAATGGCTCCTTTAGTCAAAGAATTTTTAAAGAATACAACGAATTTTGAAACGAAGGTTTGTATCACTGCTCAGCATAGAGAAATGCTTGACCAAGTATTATCTTTTTTTGAAATTATTCCAGATTATGATTTAGATTTGATGAAGCCCAATCAAAATTTATATTCTCTTACCGCAGATATTCTAACCGGATTAAAACCAGTACTAGAAGACTTTCAACCCGATTATGTATATGTTCATGGAGATACCACAACAACTATGGCAGCAAGTATCGCTGCATTTTATTCAGGGGCAAAAGTTTGTCATGTTGAGGCTGGTTTGCGAACCTTTAATAAGCGCTCTCCATTTCCTGAGGAAGTAAATCGTTCTATCGCAGGAAGTGTTGCAGATTATCACTTTTCACCAACCACTACATCTCAGCAGAATTTATTGAATGAAAATATTTCCGGAGAAAATATTTTAGTTACGGGTAACACTGTAATCGATGCTTTACAATTTAGTGCAGATAAAGTGACTTCAGAAAATTTTAAAGATGATGAGATTGAAAATTTGAAATCCGTTTATAATCCTTCTAAAAAACTAATTTTAGTTACCGGTCACCGAAGAGAAAATCACGGACAAGGGTTTATTAATATTTGTGCTGCATTAAAACAAATAGCCACTGAGAATCCAAATACACAAATAATTTATCCGGTACATTTGAATCCGAATGTTCAAAAACCAGTGTATAAATTGTTAGAAGGTGTTGATAATATTCAATTAATTAGCCCTTTATCCTACCCCGCCTTTGTTTGGTTGATGAAAAAATCATTTTTAATAATTACCGATAGTGGAGGCGTACAAGAAGAGGCTCCAAGTTTGGGAAAACCTGTTTTGGTAATGCGTGACACTACAGAAAGACCCGAGGCAGTGGATGCAGGTACGGTTTTGCTAGTAGGTACCGATAAAGACAAAATAATTAAAGAAGCAAATCTTTTGTTAAATGATAGCGATGCTTATAGTAACATGAGTAAACTTCACAATCCGTATGGAGATGGAACTGCTTGTAAAAAAATAGTTAATTTTATTCTCGAATTGTAAGGGGGTTAAATTGTTTGATAGAACAGGAGTGTAAATAAATGACATCAGATAAACTCAAAAATATAATTTCAAAAGGCGAAGGGCTTAAAGTTGAGTTTAAAAAAGCGACGAATGGACTTCCATCTAATTTATTTGAAACAGTATGTGCTTTTTTAAATAAATGTGGAGGTGAAATTATTTTGGGTGTTGATGATGCTAAAAATATTATAGGAGTTAATGAGCAAATCGTAGAACAACTTGCCAAGGAAATAAGCAACCTTAGTAACAATCCTCAAAAATTATTTCCAACGTTTTTGTTAGATACGCATATTGTTGAAGTTAATTCTAAAAAACTCATTTATATATTTGTACCTATTGCTTCGCAAGTCCATAAAACAGCTAATAAAATTTATGACAGAAGTGCAGATGGCGATTTTATTTTAAATTCGGACACTCAAATTAAGCAATTATATATTCGAAAAGCAGGAGAATATTCAGAAAATAAAATATATCCTTTTTTGTTTGAAACTGATTTTTCAGATGGTGTTGTGGCACGTGTTCGGAAAATAATTAGGATATATAGACCCAACCATCCTTGGAACGAACTAACAAATAAAGAGTTTTACAAAACAGCAGGATTGTATCGAAAAGATATGGCAACAGGCGACGAAGGTTTTACCATGTCGGCATTGTTATTATTTGGAAAAGAAGAAACGATTGGCAGCGCAATACCGCATTATAAAATTGATGCGCTGTTAAGAATTGAAAATATGGATAGGTACGACGATAGAATTCATATCCGTTGTAATCTTGTTGAGGCGTATGATAAATTGATGGAATTTGTAGAAAAACATTTGCCAGATAAATTCTATATGCAAGGAGACCAACGTATTTCATTGCGAGAAAAAATCTTTAGAGAGATCATAGCAAATATTTTAATTCATAGAGAATATACCAATGCTTTTCCAACAAGTTTTATTATTTACAAAGATAAAGTAGTTTGTAAAAATGCAAACAAACCTCGTCATTGGGGCAGTTTAAATCCAGGTAATTTTGAACCTTTTCCTAAAAATCCACGTATCGCTCAAATATTTACACAAATGGGGCGTTCTGAAGAATTAGGTACAGGAATAAAAAATGTATTTCGATATAATAAAATATATTCGAATACAGAAAAGAATGATTTTGTTGAGGATGATGTTTTTAGCACTACAATTCCACTTTTAGTATTTAAAGATGCTGATGGCGGATTAAATGGCGGATTAAATGGCGGATTAAATGGCGGATTAAATACCAAACAAACAATAGTTTTAAATTGTATTAAAGAAAACCCGGGTATAAAAACAAAAGAGGTATCAACTTCTTTAAATATTCCGATTGATTCTTTAGATAAATATATAAGAGTATTGGTGAGCAACAACTATGTAGAACGTAGAGGAAGTAAGAAAACAGGAGGATATTATGTTGTTTAGGCGAGTTGTGAGGTAGACGGCAGAGGAATGACGAGGAATCTCAAAGGAAAGTAAAATAGAGATTCTTCACTCCGTACCTCCGTTCAGAATGACAAAGAGAACGYAATGTCATTCCGATAATGCGGTTGCTGAGCGTAGTCGAAGTAAACGACGAGGAATCTCAAAAAAGGAACAATGAAAACAAAAGGAACACATAATTATTATGTTTACATTTTAACAAACAAAATAAAAACGGTTCTTTATGTTGGAGTCACAAATAATTTAAAAGAAAGATTGTATTTTCATAAAAACCCAGAAGCAATCACAAAAGCTTTTACAGCAAGGTATAAAGTGTTTTATTTAATTTATTATGAACACTTTTTTGATATTGATACTGCAATAAAAAGAGAGAAACAAATTAAGGGTTGGAGAAGAGAGAAAAAAGATAATTTGATAAGTGAATTTAATCCAAGATGGAAGGTTTTGGATAATGAGATATAAATTTGGAAGTGAAGAGACGTAATGTCATTCCGACAAAGAGAGGAACGAACGACGAGGAATCTCAATAAAATACAGGTATTATTTGAACTAGAGATTCTTCACTCCGTACCTCCGTTCAGAATGACAAGAAATAAGAATGATAGCAGAATGTCATTCCGACAGAAAGACGAAGGAATGACGAGGAATCTCAACAAGTATATAAGTATAAACAGAACGTAATGTCATTCCGACAGAAAGAGGAACGAATGACGAGGAATCTCAAAAATAAAATAAAATGAACCAACCAGAAGTAGTAATGAKARRCSYRSSYKMTAYWRRYTKWMMWACCRYWGCWWKWRKYRMWYWAAWMAWAASASRSRWRCMMRKWKTWKRWAKCAACMYWAMWRTKRTSSMWAYYAYTAATGCAGGTAAAATACATATTGTAGAACCAGAATTGGATATTGCCGTAGCAAATGCCGTTAAAAACGGTTATTTAAAAGCAGCAACCACACCGGTTGAAGCAAATACGTACTTAATTGTAGTTCCTACACCGTTTAAAGCAAAAAACGAACCCGATATCTCTTTTGTTGAAGCCGCTACCAAAGCAATTCTCCCTTTATTAAAAGAAAATGATTTATACATTATAGAATCTACTTCGCCTATAGGGACAACAGAAAAAATGATGAACCTTATTTATTCTGAAAGACCAGAGTTAAAAGATAAACTACACATCGCTTATTGTCCAGAGAGAGTGTTACCGGGTAATGTAATGTACGAATTGGTTCATAACGACCGAGTGATTGGTGGTGTAAATGAAAAAGCAACTGAAAAAGCAATCGCTTTTTATACCCAGTTTATTAAAGGTGACTTACATAAAACCAACGCACGAACCGCAGAAATGTGTAAATTGGTAGAAAACTCATCTCGTGACGTACAAATTGCCTTTGCCAATGAACTGTCTTTAATTTGTGACAAGGCAGATATCAATGTTTGGGAGTTAATTGAACTAGCAAACAAACACCCACGCGTAAATATTCTGCAACCGGGTTGTGGAGTAGGTGGACATTGTATTGCAGTTGACCCTTATTTTATAGTGGCAGATTACCCAATGGAATCTAAAATTATTGGTACCGCTCGCGAAATTAACAACTACAAATCTTTTTGGTGTGCAGAAAAAGTAAATACCACAAAATTAGAATTTGAATTAAAACATGGCCGCAAACCAAGTATTGCCATTATGGGCTTGGCATTTAAACCTAATATTGACGATTTAAGAGAATCTCCTGCAAAATATATTGCACAAAAAGTTTTGCAAAACGCAAATAATGAAGAATTTTTTATTGTAGAACCTAATATTAAAACACATTCCGTTTTTAAATTAACAAATTATAAAGAAGCGGTTGAAAAAGCAGATATTATTGTATTTTTGGTGGCTCATAAAGAGTTTAAATCGCTTCAATTATCTGATAATAAAGTGGTGTTGGATTTTTGTGGAATTATGAAATAAATAAATGTTTTTCAACTCACTAGACTTTGCCATCTTCTTTCCAATCGTTTTTTTTACGTATTGGGCAGTAGCCAAAAATTTAACTTTAAGAAATATTTTAATCTTAGTTTCTAGTTATGTTTTTTATGGCTGGTGGGATTGGCGGTTTTTGTTTTTGATAGGTATTAGTTCAATAGTCGATTTTATCATTGGGCRAAAATTATACAAGACTGAGAACCTTAAAAAAAGAAAAGGGCTATTAATAATAAGCCTTGTTGTAAATTTAGGATTTCTCTTTTATTTTAAATACACCAATTTTTTTATTGACACCTTTGTAGATGCATTTACATTGTTTGGTCAAAAACTCGAAGTCTCAACACTTAACATAATTCTACCTGTAGGAATCAGTTTTTATACATTCCAAACCCTAAGTTATACTATTGATATTTATCGAAAGCAGCTAAAACCCACCAAAGATTGGTTGGCATTTTTCTCATTTGTGGCGTTTTTCCCGCAATTGGTAGCAGGCCCTATTGAAAGAGCATCACATTTATTACCGCAATTTTATAAGACCTATAAGTTTAATTATGCTCAAGTAAAATCTGGATTGCTGTTAATTGCCTTTGGTTTATTTAAAAAGATGGTAATTGCAGATAGAGTTGCAATATTGGTAAATCAAGTATATAATAATCCATCAGATTATACAGGAGTTGAAGTAATTATTGCAACCGTATTTTTTGCTTTTCAAATATATTGTGATTTTTCTGGTTATTCAGATATCGCCATTGGAATAGGTAGAACCATGGGATTTGATTTAATGAAAAATTTTGACAGTCCTTATTTATCGAAATCAATTACAGAATTTTGGAGGCGTTGGCACATTTCACTCTCTACATGGTTTAGAGATTATGTGTATATACCATTAGGGGGTAGTAGAGGCGGAAAATACAAAACCTATTTTAATTTGTTCGCAGTTTTTTTGATTAGCGGTCTTTGGCATGGGGCTGCGATGACATTTGTTGTTTGGGGCGCAATTCATGGGTTTATAATCGTTTTGGAAAAAGCATTTTCTAAACAGCGAAAAGCCACATTAGAAATATTAAAAATAAAAAAAGGCAGTCTTGTGCATAAGATTATTTTTATTCCAATCATATTTACAATTGTATGTTTTGCATGGATCTTTTTTAGAGCAAATAGTTTTGCAGATGCAACGTTGTTAATTAGAAATATAAATTTTACGAATATAGAAGTTTTAACCAATGGTAAAATATTTGAACTAGGCTTATCCAAGCCAGAGTTTATATTGGCATTAATCGCAGTTTTTTTATTAATTATTTTTGAATGGACTCATAAAAAAATCAACTTTCAACAAAAACTGWAGGAACAATTTGCAGTAGTTCGTTGGAGTGTTTATTTAGTAATTATTTTTACGATAGTAATATTTGGAATTTATGGTGAGGGGCAAGTATCAGAATTTATATACTTTCAATTTTAAAAAATGAAAAAACTTATTTTAAAAGGGATTATTTTTATAGGACTGCTACTAGCAATAATTAAAATTGTTGTTGACCCTTATTTTTTCAAGAAAGAAGAAGGTTTTTTCAAAGAATCCGCATTAGAGTTTTATGATTCAAATAAGGATTCGATTGATATACTTATTTTCGGAAGTAGTCATGCACAAAATTCTTATAACCCAAGCAAAATTGATGGATCATTAAATACATTTACAATCAATTTAGGAAGCGCTTCACAAAAATTACAAACTACAAAATACTTAATCGAAGAAGCAATAAATAAAAGTTCCCCGAAACTTGTTGTATTAGATTTGTTTTCACATACAGTTCCTTCAAAAATTTCAGAGAGAGATAAAGAGTTTCAATTAATTGTTTATAATAATACTAAAAATTCAATTTTAAAATTCTATGATGTAAATGATTATTATGGAATTCAAGAATACATTTTAAGTGAATCTCCTACTTTAAGAAGTCATAATAAATGGTTTAAAGGTGACACTAATATTGAAAATTCTTTAACCATTAGAGGGTTTGTTCCATTTAATAAAAAAATACAGAAAAAATACAGAGAGAAATACAAAGATTTTTTTAAAAAAACATATTCGAACAACACAAATAAATCATCGTTAGAATATCTATCAAAAAAGCAAAGAAATTTAATAGTTGAAACAATTCAACTATTAAAAGATAACAATATAGAAGTTCTTCTAGTAACATCTCCATTTATAGAATATTTCTATTTTGATTACCATGAAAAATTTAATTCTTCCATCAGATTTTTAGCAGATAGTTTAAAAATTAATTATTTAGATTTTAATAAAGAGTTTAATAGTCTGAATCTCGATTTTAAGAATTTTCATGACGGGTCACATTTAAACGTTTCTGGATCCAATAAAATAAGTTCTTATTTGGCTAAGTATATTTCAGAAAATTATAATTTTGAAATTAAAGACAGTAGTTATATTTTTAAATATGTAGATAGAATAAAACCAAGAACGAAAGAAGATATAAAAAATAGATCTAATAAAAAACCGGAAAACATTATTCAAACTATTGTAAATAATGGAGTTAAATTAAATGTTGTACATAATTTTTTTGAAAATTTAAAAATCGAGAATGCTTTTTTTTACTCTGATGATTTTGAAAGACATATAGCATTTAGGGTTGGAATTGATTTTCCAAAAAACGCATTATACAATATGCGATTTGGAATTCATGGTACTTTTTATGAAAAAGATTTTAGTCAAAGGCCGTTAAGGTTTTTAGGAACTGAAGCAAAAAGAATTCCATGGGTTGGTGAGCCAAACATTGTTGACCTAAATGATGAATCCTATATTTTAATGTCGTATGAGAAAGAATGTGATATTGAGCAATGGAAGCAATTAAGAATTTTTCTAATTGATAAAGACGAATACAAAGGAGCAATAGGAGTTGTTTTGGAAATAGATGATATAATGTTCTCTTTGCCTGAGGGAGTAACTCTTGAGGAGCAAAGAGAAAGTATTAGAAAAAGAGAAAGTCCTTTGAATGCTATTATTAAGGATGGTTTAAAAGTAATTCAAACACATAAATTTTCTGAAGAACTTACCTTGAATGAATTTATTTTTTATTCAAATAAAAACAATCGATTTATAGTTATACCTTACTCAGAAGGCACATCTATAAATTATTTAAATGACAAAGCATTTGGAATTCATGGAGTTGCTTATGACAAGGATTTAGATAAATTACCAAGTTGGGTTGTTGAAAAGGGAGGAAACAAAACAACATGGAGAGGAGTGCCCGAAAAGGTTGAATTGGAAGGGAAGTATTACTTAATGATGAAACTTTCAAAAAATTGTGATATTGAACAATGGAAAGAAATACGTATCTTTCTAATTGATAGAGAAGAGTATAAAGGGGCTATTGGAAGCGCAATGGAATTAAGAGATGTTAAGTTTAAAGATTAATTTCAGTATTTAAATGAGAAAACAAATGAAAGTACTTACTTCATTAAATAGTTATTGTTTAATACTAGCTGTTTTTTTCTTACCTATTAGCATGAAATTAAATAATATTTTCTTATTTCTTTTTATTGTGTCAAGTGCTGTAGTTATTTTTTCAAAACCCAAAAACCCAATAAAGCAAAGGCTAAAAAATAATTTACCCCTACTTATTATAACATCTATACCATTTTTGTTAAATGCATTAGGACTATTATATACCGATGAATTAAAAAAAGGATTAGATGCTACCGTAAGAGTTTTACCTTTTTTGTTTCTTCCGGTTATAGCGATTAGCATACCAAATGTATTTAGAACTAATTATAAAAAAATGGGGTATGCTTTGGTTCTTGGATGTGTTTTGGTGGCAGTCTATAGTTGGGCAWCTACCTTAATTGAAATTCATCAATTAAATCAGCCAATTAAGGAATTATTTGGTCCGTTGCATTCTCATCATAAGTTAGTAAAATCATTAAATTTACACGCTTCTTATCTATCAATATTTATATATACAGCAATTGGATTTATAATATCACAAAAAGAGCATTTTAGTAAAAAGAATAAGGTTATTGCTATTTTGGTAATTGCTTTTTTAACGGCTTTTTTATTTCATTTATTATCTAGAAATGCCATTGCCTATTTTTTAATAGCATCATTTGTATATTTGTTCTATGCTAAACAATGGAAAGTTTTAGTAGGTACTTCTGTGCTAATTATTGTTTTAGGCTATATGGCTTACAATGTAAATCACAACTATTTAAGAGATCGAATTTTTAACAATCTTAACTTTTTTGAAAAGGAAACCAAGTTTAGTAAAAAGGATGATCGTTTTGAAAGGTTGTCTGCCTCTTATGAAGTGTTTTTAGAGAAACCTTTTATTGGTTACGGTACTGCGGCAGAAAGCAAACATAGAAGAGAAGTGTTTAAAAGGAATAAAGATATGGTTGCGTATAACGAAAATTACAATGCGCACAATCAATTTTTTGAATATTTAAGTACTTTTGGTATTGTAGGAGGCTTATCATATATTTTATTCTTCGGTTATTTGTTTTATGTTACTATTAAAACCAAGAATAGATTTCTTATATTTATTGTATTGGGTCTGTTTATGGCTTGCTTCACAGAATCTATTTTTGAAAGGTCGCTAGGCGCTGTATTTACGTCTTTAGTAATTGGAATTGTATTTAGTTACCTGCCCAATAAAACGAATCCAATACGACAAAAACATGAAGGATAAATTACAAGGGCTTTTTAATAGTAATAAAAAATACCTGCTGTATGGTAGTTCTAYTGTATTTAGTAGAGGCTTAGAATATCTCATTTTATTTATCGCCCCATTATTGCTAACGAAACAAGTCTATGGAGATCTTGAGTTTTATAAGAGGGTTATTGAGTTTTCATCAACAATATTAGTATTTGGACTACCAACACTTATGTTTACGTATAGTAAGAGTTCTAACAGTAAAAATTATTTGCTAGTATTTTCTATACTCGTAATTTGCACCCTTTCAATACTAATAATCCCCATATTCTATTGGTTGGATTATCAATTTCTATTGATTCCAATAGTTTTTTATTCACTGTTTTTTACAAACGGAATTTTGCAAATGTATTTATTGGTAGCAAAAGGAAGTAACGCAGCCTCCGTTTTTAAAATCGTAGTTTCTTGTATATTTTATACGGTTGTTTTCTTACTAATAATTTATAATAAAAACCCATCCTTTGCCTTTGTAAGTTCAACATATTTTCTTTTTCCGGTAGGGGTAGTGTTTCTTATTATCTTATTAAAATCACTTCGTGTAAAATATAAGATGTTTTTAAAATACTTACATCTATTTAAAAAATTACTAGTTAGTTCTTCAACATTAGTAATTAGTACCATTGCGAATATGATGTTTTTGTATTCAGATATTTTTATAGTTAAGTTGCTTTCAAATAATGCTAGTGTCGAAATTGCCAATTTTAGTTTTGTATTAAACATTACCAATCTTATTGTAATTATACCAATGACTCTTATTCAGGTAGATATTGGAAAGATTAAGAATGCAAATTATAGTTGGCTTCAATCTTATAGAAAGAAAATTGCGTTATATATTTTAGTATTCGCTGCATTTGTAATGATAACATATTATGTTTTAATTAGCACTTATTATACTGATTATAAAGAAACCATTACATTGTTTATGATTTTAATTATAGGAAAAATTGTGCAATCAAATTCGGTTATTTTAGGGGCACAAATTTTAATAAAAAAACAATTTTTCGAAAACTTAAAAATAAATTTGGCAACGGTAAGTTTTAATATTATTGCGAGTTATTTCTGTTACAAATCATACGGTTTAATAGGTTTGACCGTTATTAGTGCGCTTTCACTAATTGTAAGGTACTATGGATTGAGATATTATTACAAAAAAATTCATGTTACATAATGGAATATCTAAAGAAATTAAGCGAAAATTTGGCAACACTTGTTGTTCTATTTTTTTTACCTTTAACAGTGACCTGTCTTCAGGTTTTATAATGCTCTCAAATACTTCTGTAGCAAAAGCAACCTTATTTAGTCTTTCTAAGCCTCCATAGATGATCTCCAAATTAGTCTGGAGATGAATGGAGTTATCGTTCTCGTAGTTGGATTTAAAATCTGAGTAGTTAATCCAAAGGGATGGACTAAAAGCATATGTTTTTTCAAATAAACATGTGTGATGATCGTTGCGCTTATTTTACATCAGGATCAAGCGTCCCGCCGACACAGTAGGATTTCGAGGACTCAGCCTG
>NVSL01000037.1 GCA_002401215.1 Flavobacteriaceae bacterium
TTACTTATCTACATAATAAAAGGTTAAATTTATATTATTATAATGCAATAATATAAAGTATTTTACAAAATAAACGCCTATAATTTGTTTTAAATATTTGTGTTTAATTCAAATCTTTTACACTTTTTGATACTAAGGCTTCCTGTATTGATGATGATGTTGCCTTTGCATAAACAACAGTAGTAGTTGCCAAAGAACTATGTCTTAATATCTTCTGTATACTATAGTGTTAACATTCTCTTTTGTTAGCTTCATTGCTAATGTGTGTCTGAGTATGTGCAAACCCTTCTTCTTGTTGATCACCGACTTCTTATATATATATATATATTGTATATGCATTAGTCCGCTCTTATGTAGCAAAGTAACCCAACTCAGATTTTACAAAAAAACGAAATGAATTAATATCCTGTTTTAATTTTTAATTTACCTCCGTAAATCATTAGTACTCCAAAAATAATTTCTACTACACCAGACGCTAACACTATAAAGTCCATAAACGCAGTATCTGTTGTGATCCAAGTGGGAACTTGTGCCTGAAATTCTGTTCTAAGGAACGTTAGATGTCCTATTCCTGCATAGAGCATAAAAGCACCTAACACAATTCTCAATATGTTTTGAATTTTACTTGTTTTATTGAAATGATTTTTCATAATATATTGTGTGTCTTTTTGCAAGTAAATTGATACTTGTAGATGTAATTATTGTTTTTGTTGAATTTGAATTTGCCAAGTTGATCATAGCTTGTGCAATATCTTCAGCTGGTGTAATTTCATATTTCTTTAATCTACCGTAAAATAAAGGTTGTAGCAGTTTAATTACAACCAATCCTATTTTTTCACCAATACGTTTCTCTTTTCTGTCACCACCAATAATAGAAGGCTGTAAAATGTGTGTCTTTTTAATTTTTTCGGCAAGAACCGCTTGTTCCATTTCACCTTTTGTTTTGCTGTAAAAAATAGAACTTTCTGTATTTGCGCCTAATGCAGAAATGACTAAAAATGCAGGTATTCCATTTGCCTTTGCAAGTTTTGCAGCAGTGACAGGAATTCCAAAATCTATCTTTTTGTATAGTTGTTTGTTCGGTGTTTTCTTGGCTGTTGTACCAATGCAACAGAATACTTCATCCGCAGTGAAATCCTTAATAAAATTTTCTAACTCTAAAATATCTCCCACAAACTGTTTTACTTTTGAGGGCAGCCCATCAATTTCTTTTCTGGAAAACAATTTGATTGTTTTATATCTATCATCTTTTATTATTTTTTCTAAAAGGATAGAACCTGTTAATCCAGTTGCGCCTAATATAATTACTGTTTTTTTCATTTTTAGAGTTTTATGCTATCCCAAGCTGTTAGAAACGCTTCTTCAACATGTACTTTGGTCAATTCAAATTCGTCCTGCTTTTGAGCTATCATTAAAAATGATAAAGGATTTATTGAATAGGCATATAAAATATAATCTGAAATGGGCTTAACAACTCCTTCCTTCTTACCGCGTTCCCATAGATCGAGTAGGGGTTGTAAATGCCTTATGCCTTCCTTTCTACTAGGTTCATCAATTATTGGGGTGTTATTACATTGGTTTAAAAAAAAAGAATATTCACATTCATTAATATTAAATTCTGCAATACGTTTCCAGATGAGTTCGAAACCAGCTCTAACTGAAATACTCTCATTATAAGTCTTAAAAACAAAATCTGTGTATTTTGTTTTTACTTCTAAATACGTTTGGTTTACCAAATCTTGTTTGTTTTCAAAATATATATAAATAGTTGCAGGTGATACATTTGCTATTTTCGCAATTTTACTCATAGGAGTTGCATGGAAACCACTGTTATTCACTAATTRGATTGTTGCCTTTATAAGTGCGTTTCGCTTATCTATGCTTTTTTGAAGTTTGGCCATTATATTTTGTTTTAGGGTGCAAATATATAAAATAAAAATGAATGTTCATTCTTTTTTTAAATACCTTTAAAATTTGTTTTAAATTTAAAAGGTAGTAATGAATAGTAGCTAATGGTTAAGATATAAATCGTTTCAATGACTTATATTGTCCGATAAGCGAATCTCGTGTTTTTTTATTAAAAAGTCAAGTAATAAGTTTATTGTTTTAAAATATCACCGACTCACATAAACACTCCCCTGCACAGGTTTATAATCTTCATTATTTAAATGCAACACATAATAATAGACTCCAACCGGAACCAACTCTTTGTTATTTTTTAAACGGCCATTCCAAGGTGCTGTTTGTTGGCTAGCTTCATAAATTAAATTTCCCCAACGGTTGTAAATTTCTAATTTAAAGTTGAYAAAAATATCATAGAGTCTAGCAATACGAAAGGTTTCGTTGATGCCATCACCGTTTGGAGAAAATCCATCGGGGATGGTTGGCGGACAGTTATACACCGAAATTTGAAACGTGCTAAATGAAAAACAACCCGTTAATGTATTCGTTGCTTTTATATAAATTGTTTGAGGATTGGCGATACTTTCGTATTCAAAAGCAGGATTTATTTCTTGGGTGTCATTTATAAAATCTACTTCAGATGGATAAAAAGAAAACTCCGTTTCTCCATCAGATTCATCAATCAATTTTTCGAGAATTAAACTAAAATCAAAAATACCAACTTCAAAACCGATGTTACATTCCAATAGATTTTCGGGTTGCTCGATGGTAGGAGGTAAGGGATAGGCGACTTCTAAAGTGGTCGTATTATTATCAGTCCTAATTTCTAAAACGGGATTTATTTCATTTACAATAGCAGTCAAGGTAAAGTTTTGTAACTCTGATTCAGGAATTAAAAGGTCCATTTCAAAACTTTCTAAACCATTAATCGGAATATCAGAAATAGTAAAAGTTGTGCCGATTAATTGCTCGTTTGCATATATGGTAATCGATGTATTGGCAGGTAAAAAATTGGTACTGTTATTATTGTAAACCGTTAAATTTATTTTTGTTTCGAGATCATTGCAAGCTGTGATTTCAAAATTATCAATGCTAATTGTAGCATCGGGTAATTGGCTGTTTAGTTTGGTGATAACGGTATTGATCAACACAAAATCTTGACCAGATGTCAACTCAATAATTGCTTGTGTATCACCAATGTCAATATTATTTTCGATGCTGTACACATCAATATCCATATTGTATAAATTACCAGCTCTCGTAAAACTATTGGTACCATTAAAAGCATTGTCCGTAGGGTTTAGAGGAGGGTCTCCGATAAGAGTTCCATTTATAAAAAGTGATTCATTTACGCGTAAAGCAGAGTCGCCTTCCCAAGCAATAAATCCAATTTTAGCATCGGCATTGTCAATCACATCGATGCTGTTTAGTTGGATGGATAAAGCTTGCGGCACATGCTCTAGTCCATCATAAATATTGATTTGATTTAGTGGCAGCACATCATTTTTATAAATGATTAAAATTGCCCATCCACCAAAGTTTGTTCCGTTGGGGCAGTAGGTTGCAATCACATCATTTAAGTCGAATTCTGAAATGGTATAGCTTGTATTTCCTTCGGATATAACTTGTTCAGTCACATCATAAAAAGCACTAAAAAAAGGTAGGTTTTCTGTTAGAGAATCTGCAAAAGTTCGTTGAGCGATGATGTCAGTATTATTTAATTTCACTTCGAATTTTCCTGTTCCTGATCCTGCCCAATATAAATAGGCGGCAATAATTGTATCGTCAGGAGTTAGATTTAAATTAGCAGATGAACTTGTGTTGATGGTACAATTGGTAAAGAATCCATTCTCTTCTAAATTCAAAGTATTACCAATCATGGTAAAGTCTATGTGGCCTCCAAATTGTTGGTAAAGAGAAACTTCTTGGGCAAAAAGCTGTAGGTTAAAAATAAAGAAAAGAGAAATGAGAATTCTTTTCATTAGCGTCTTATTAAACTAAAATGCCCTTTTCTATTTCTGATATTCCCATCTTGGTCTATCAATTCTGCAGTAAACCAATAGTCAGATGACGGTAAAGATTTTCCATTATAATATCCGTCCCAACCTTGATAATTAGGATCAATCTTAGCAATCATTTTGCCATAGCGATCAAAAATATAAATGAGCGAGCTTGAAAAGAAATTTTCTCCAACTCCTTTAATTTGCCAAGTATCATTTTCACCGTCATTGTTTGGGGTAAAGAATTTTGGGAATCCAATAACTGCAATTTCTAGTGTTGCAACGCCACAACTATTTTTATCTTGTACATAAATAATTCTGATTCCCGGAGCAACATTTTCAAAGAAAGCTTCATCTTGGTAAAAACCGATTCCGCCATTACCATTGTCTAAAGCGAATTCGTAATCTCCAATTCCGAGATTGTTGTTATCATTATTTATGGTGATGGTATTGTTGTCAGAATCATCAGTAATCGTAACATCGTCATAATCTATGGAGGCGATAATTGATTCGCTAACCACAATTTCGTGTAGAAAAGATTCACAATTAGTACCATCGGTTGTGGTGGCAATTACGGTATACGTTCCACCCACAGCAACTTGCGCTGTTGAAAGATTGCTAATGACATCGCCATTTTCATTCGTCCATTCATATGTATAAACATCATTTGGGTTGTATGTTGTTAAGGTGATAGCTGGCAAGTTTAAACAAACAATCGCTTCTGGATCTACTTCAAATTCTGGACGTGGATTTACTATTAAAGTAAGGTTTCCTCCCAATCCAAAACAGTCGCCATTATCATCACTTTCTACACGCACATATATTGTTTGCGAAAAAGGAGTCTCGCTCATATAATCATTTTGTGGCAAGATTTCATCAACTTCTAATTGTGCATCAGAAAGAGTTCTGTAATAATGTACCGTTAGATTTTGTCCTGACGGGAATTCTGCAATCAAATCTGGTGATGCGTCAGATAAATCAAAAAGGTACAAATCATCAATGGTGTTATCATTATCACAGGTATCTAGAGTGACACTAAATCCTGCGGGGAATGATGTGGTTGAAACCTGTAATGTTATTGTTGATACCCGATGGCAACCATCTGCAGTTTCGATTCTGGCAAAAACTGTATTGCCATCTCGGTTATTATATGTTGATGATATCGGACTCGTTCCTGCGTCAGCATTTGCAAAAGTTGTATAAAAAGTTACGGTTAACGATGTATCTCCTAAAGTGATAAAATCATTTGCTTCGTCAAGATTAAAATCAGTTTCAGCATTTGGGTCTCCATCTTCATCACAATTTTTAAATAGATAGGTGTCTAAAATTGTTGGCAACTCAAAAATTTCAATCTCAAAAGAAGTGTCAGAAAAACAAGAAGTATTAAGGTTGTTTGCCATCCTCACATAAATTGTTTGTCCGCGAGCAATTGTATTTGTAAAAGTAGTTGGAGTTCCAATCAAATTGATATAAATAGCATCCGTAAAATAGGTCAAAGTAAATTCTGAAGCCGATTGTCCGTTGAGCAATTCTATCTCTTTTTGGGTTAAATCAAATTCTATAAATCCATTCATGTCATCACCATCTAAATTGTTATCGCAATCGGTGAGGGGAGAAATCGTAGTTAGAGTAACGGTTGTATGAATATTGGCGACCACTTCTAATCTGTCGATGCTTTCACAAGTGCCATCATTTTGAGAAGCAAAATAAGATTGACTGTTGATTAAAGTTTCAGTTCCTGTAAAAAGATTTCCACCAGAAAGAGCATCATACCATTGAATATTAGTTCCGCTTGTGGTGATTAAATCGGCAATAGTTGCATTTTCAATATCACAAAAATATTGCGATGCATCACCAGTCGGTGCAACAGGAGATAATACCGTAACTGTAACGGGAGTACGCGTTAGAGATGTGCATCCGTTAGAAATGGCATCCGTATAAAAGATAGTTGTAGTTGTTATATTGGGAGTCGTAAAAGAATTTCCTGTACCTAAAATTGTGCCTCCTGTAATTGTAGCATACCAATTAATTGTACTCCCAACTGTAGCGGTTGCTTGTAAATTCCCTGTCCCATTAAAACACAAAGTATCGCCAGTTGAGGAAATAATAATGGGAGTTTCATTTACAATTGCATCAATAGAAATCCGGACTCCAGAAGTGCAACTAGCATCACTCACCGCAGCAGCATAATAGGTTGTAGTCGAATTTATAGTTGGAGTTGTAAAAGAATTTCCGGTAAATAAAATGGTGTTACTTGTTACAGAATCGTACCAATTTATGGTTCCTAAATTAGAAGTTGCTTCTAAAATTACTGCGCCAGAATCGCAAATTGCATTCGGAATTGTATTCGTGATTTCAGGAATATGAATGCTCGTACTTGCTGATAAATTTAAAATAGGATCTCCAACAGAACCACCATATTCAACTAAATACCCTTGTGGGGCATACAATCCCGTTCCTCCTGTATTTGGTAAATCGTTCCAAGCACCACGAATTCCTATAGTTGGATCTGTAATATGTGCGTAATCTTCATCACCAGCTTGATTGGGTTCGCCTGTATTCCAATTTGCATAATTTGGTGTCGATCCGTTTGAGAGACCGTTCCAAAAAACAACTCCAGGGTTTGGTCCAGTAACCCATTTCCATACCCNTTCAGTTTCTTCATCGCTGCCACCAATCCATCCTGCGCCTTCGGCTTGTTCGCCAGAAAGTTGTGCTTCTTCGGCGGTTTCTAATGTGGCTAAATATCCTTGCAATCCAAAATAGTTTTTTGCTTCTGCAGCTATTTTAGCATCTGCCCAAGTGATGCCAATATCAGAAATATACTCATAATAATGATTGGTTGAAGGAAGGTAATTTGCATCACCAACCGTGATTGAAAAATCGCGATCGCCAGTTGCATTCGTATTGGTTGTATTGAAAACTACAGCTTCAATTGCCGTAATAAATTCAGTGTATAAAACTTCGCCACCACTAAGGCTATTCAATTCTAGTTTTCCTGTTGTAGCATTCCAAACAGTTGTAATAGTTGGATGAGTTCCTGTAAGTGTTAAAGTGTCTTCTCCGTTTTGATATCCAGTTGAAATTTGAATGTACATAGCTTCGGTTCCTGTATTATCAGTATTAAGAATCATAACACTCGTTGCAATATTTATAGGAGTTCCTGGGCAGTATAGTTGGTCTCCTGTCGCAGTAATTTCTGGTGGGCTATTTTGTGCAAGTACCATCCCCGAAATAAAAAACAAGAAGATAATTGATAAGAAATATTTAATTTTTGGAAACTGCATTTGCGAAAAAATAAGGGATAAATATACTTAATTATTTATCAACTTTGATTGAATTTGGATGATGTCTGTTTAATTTGAAGTATTCTTTTTTGGAGTTAATTTGGTTATTGATTCTTATAATTTACGATTGATTTTTTAAGAGTATTGAAATTATTTAAAAAGGGAGACAACAGAAATTGTGTGATTTGAAAGATTAATTTAAACTCTCTCAAAAAATCCTGTAAATAATCTGTATATTTACGACAGACTTTCAAACAATCAGATTATTTGTATGATTAACGCCATCGAAAATAACCTTGAACGAGGTATTAAATTATTAAATTCCATTTCAAACCAAGACTATAGCAACACTTCTGTAGCGCCCTATTATTCTAGTATTGGTGGGCATATGCGTCATATTCTCGATATTTTTGACTGTCTTTTTGAAGGTTTGCCAAACGGATTGGTAGATTTATCTGCCAGAAAAAGAAATGAATTGGTTGAGGTTGATACCGCAGAAGGAATTCGTTATTTTAACTCGATTATTGCTAAATTACAGCCTTTAAAAGCTGTTGATTTAGATCAACTTATTTTAGTTTCTGATGATTTAGGGATGGGTGTTGTTACTCAAAAATATACTTTGGGAAGTTTGTTAATTCAGGCGCACAGTCATGCCACACATCACTTTGCAAGTTTGGGATATATCATTGCTCAGTTGGGAATCGAAATTCCGGATGAAGATTTTGGCTACAATCCTACAACACCAAAAGCACAGTTATTGCAATCTTAAGGTATTCAGTTTTTTAGCATATTTTCTTAAAGCAATCATTTCTTTGCAAAAAGGAATTGTCTTCGCATAAGGGGTTTTTTGCTGCGTATGATTTACAGTTGCAATCTGATAAATAATGCCCCAATGTTTTCCGATAGATTTTACCGCGTCAAAATAAGAATTTTTAGAGGCGTCATAAATATGAGTGGGCTCTGAAATGATTCCGTTGATTTCTAAAATTGTAAAATTCTCACCTTTCAAAAGTTTTTCCATAGATTCATATTTGATATCCAGTCGTCCATAAAACCAACCATCAATTTGCAGACTGATGTTGTCAATTACTTCTGTTAATTGCTGATTTATAAGATGGTTTCCGTCAATAAATTCCGTTCCCTTTGAGTGGTTTCCAATTACTGTTAAGGTAATTTCTACTTCATTTTTCGGGATGGAATTTAAATTGTTTGCATGAATTTTTTGCAGAATATCAAAATAAATAATTGCTCTTTCATCGGCTTTTATTAATTCGGACAGGGTTTTATTTCCGTCACCAATAACCGTTAAAAATCTTTTTAAAGTGATGGAAGTAATCGTACCATATTTTTCATAGGGTAGGCGGTAATAGAAAATTCCACACTCTTTTGGGTAGCTGATAAATTCTTGAATAATAATATCAATCGGGGTGCTTTCAACGTATTTTTTCAATTCGTTTTCTGACGCTATTTTTTGAACTAAGATCCCTCTAAAACCAACATCTGGTTTTGCAATCAGAGGATATTCAATTTTTTCAGATTTAATTTTTTGTATGATTTCTTTAAAATCAGCATTCACTTTTACAAAGACAGTTTTTGGTCTGTAAATCTTCGGAATCATTTGAATCGTTTCATATTTTGATTCCATTCCATCACCAGAATTTTTAATTCCAGGATTGGTCGCCGTAAAAAAAACAGGGTTTTTAGCTTTGAGAGCTAAATAAAAAGAGTAAGGGATATTGGGCAAATAAAACATATACGAAGGCCAATGCTCCCAATGTGTAAGTTTGTGAAAAGAAGCTTTGAAGTTGCTCATTTTTCTGAATCAAAAAATCCGTTGAGGATCGTTTTTACTCCAGTAAAGGCAAGAATAATTGCTGCGAATAATAAAATGATTCCGGCACTAATCCAAAGATAATTGTCGTCTTTTAAAGCTTTAAAACCGATGGTTAAAACAAAAGGACCTAAAAACATTAGAGGCAAAGCTGCACCTAAAAATTTAATTCCTTTAACGATAGTTTCTTTATTGCTGCTCATAATAATTAATTGCATTTCGAACGCTACCGTGTGCAATCAGTAGCTTTTTAGCGAGTGTCTTATCAATATTTAATTCCTCAACAATCATCATCACACCACGATTTACCAACTTGTCGTTAGATAATTGCATGTCCACCATTTTATTGTCTTTCACTTTTCCAAGGCGAATCATCACCGAAGTAGAAATCATATTTAAAATGAGTTTTTGAGCGGTACCAGCTTTCATGCGAGAACTGCCCGTTACAAATTCAGGTCCTACCACACAGGCAATCGGAAACTGCGCAACTTTTGCAAGTGGACTCCCGTTATTCATGGTGATACATCCAGTAATAATAGTGTGCTGATTGCATTTTTCTAAGGTTGCAATTACATACGGCGTGGTGCCAGAAGCAGCAATGCCAACCACAACATCATTGGTGGTGATATCGAATTTTTGTAAGTCTTTCCATCCTTGATTTGTAGCATCCTCGGCATTTTCAACCGCTTTTCTGATGGCAGTATCTCCGCCAGCAATCAAGCCAATTACAACATCATCAGTAACACCAAAAGTAGGTGGACATTCTGAAGCGTCTAAAATTCCAAGACGACCACTTGTGCCAGCACCGATATAAAATAAACGACCACCCATTTTTAATTTTGGAATGATTTGTTGTACTAAAATTTCTATTTGTGGAATGGCATTCTGAACACATTTGGCAACCGTTTGGTCTTCATTATTTATGTTGACCAACAATTCTTTTACACTCATTTTTTCTAAGTGATTGTAGTGAGAATCTTGTTCGGTAATTTTGTTAAAGCTCATAACTCAAAGTTAATAAAAAAGCCCTAATAAATTAGGACTTTGATAATTTCATTTTTTAAAACGAATCAATTGCGGCATTTAAAAGTGTGCTTGGTCGCATCGCTGCAGACACTTTTTCGGGATTTGGAAAATAATAACCTTCCATTTCTACTTTGTGTCCTTGCACCTCGTTTAGTTCTGCAATGATTTTCAATTCATTTTCTGATAGAATTGAGACTAAGGATGCGAATTTTTCTTTTAACTCTACATCTTCATTTTGATTAGCCAATGCTTCAGCCCAATACAATGCTAGATAAAAGTGACTTCCTCTATTGTCAATTTCGTTTACTTTTCGTGATGGAGATTTGCCAGTTTCTAACAATTTAATGGTTGCTAAATCTAATGCATCTGCTAATAATTGTGATTTTTTATTGTCTTTCTTTTCGGCTAAAAATTCTAGAGAAACAGCCAAGGCTAAAAATTCTCCTAATGAATCCCAGCGTAAATGATTTTCTGCTACAAATTGCTGAACGTGTTTTGGAGCTGATCCTCCGGCACCTGTTTCAAACAATCCACCGCCATTCATCAACGGAACAATTGAAAGCATTTTTGCGCTCGTACCAACTTCTAAAATAGGGAAGAGGTCTGTATTGTAATCACGCAACACATTTCCTGTTACTGAAATGGTGTCGAGTCCGTCTTTGATTCTATCCAACGAAAATAAAGTTGCTTCTTTCGGCGACATAATTCTGATATCTAAACCAGCAGTATCATAATTTGGTAAATATTTTTTTACTTTTTTGATGATCTCAGCATCGTGTCCTCTGTTTTTATCCAACCAAAATATTGCCGGAGTCTGAGTTGCTTTTGCTCTACCAACTGCCAACTTAATCCAGTCTTGAATTGGTAAATCTTTTGCTTGACAAGCTCTCCAGATATCACCTTCTTCAACAGAATGCTCAATCAACGTAGTATTATTTGCATCGATAATACGAACAATTCCGTCAGCTGCAATTTCAAAAGTTTTATCGTGTGATCCGTATTCTTCAGCTTTCTGCGCCATCAATCCAACATTAGAAACCGATCCCATCGTGGTTGGGTCAAATGCTCCATGTTCTTTACAGAAGTCAATTGTAGCTTGATAAATTCCTGCATAAGAACTGTCAGGAATCATCGCTTTTGTATCTGCAGATTTTCCATCAGCATCCCACATTTGTCCAGAATTACGAATCATCGCAGGCATTGAAGCATCGATAATCACATCACTAGGTACGTGTAAATTGGTGATTCCTTTGTCAGAATTCACCATTGCCAAATTAGGCCCGTTTTCAATTGCAGCTTTAATATCTGCAATAATTTCTTGTTGTTTTACTTCAGGCAATACTTTGATCGTATTCAATAAATAACCCAAACCGTTGTTGGCGTTTACTCCAATTTTATTAAAAGTAGTTGCATGTTTTGAAAACACATCTTTAAAGAAAACCTTGACTACATGCCCAAAAATAATTGGATCAGAAACTTTCATCATCGTCGCTTTCAAGTGTACAGAAAACAAGATGTTTTGTTCTTTTGCCGCTGCAATTTCTTTTTCGATAAATGCCACCAATGCTTTTTTACTCATCACCGTTGCATCGATAATTTCACCATCAATCAAAGCAGTGCTTTCTTTTAWAACAGTAATCGTTCCGTCAGTTGTAACATGCTCAATTCGTACATTTGTAGCTTTCTCTACAGTTACTGATTTTTCATTTGCAAAGAAATCTCCACCTTGCATTGTTGCAACATGGGTATTTGAATCAGAAGACCAAGCACCCATAGAATGTGGGTTTTTACGCGCGAATTCCTTCACTGGTTTCGGAGCTCTTCTGTCTGAATTACCTTCTCTTAAAACAGGGTTTACAGCAGAACCCAATACTTTTGCGTAGCGATTTTTTAATTCTTTCGCTTCATCCGTTTTAGTTTCATCAGGATAACTTGGGATGTTATATCCGTCTGCTTGCAATTCTGCAATCGTAGCTTTTAACTGTGGTAATGACGCGCTAATATTCGGTAGTTTAATAATATTCGCTTCTGGATTTTTAGCCAAGTCACCCAACTCTGATAAGGCATCAGATTGCTTTTGATTCTCAGTTAAATTTTCTGGAAAATTAGATAGGATTCTTGCAGCTAAAGAAATATTTTTTGTCTCAATTTCTATGTTGGCAGTTTTTGTAAAAGCTTTTACAATTGGAAGCCAAGAATAAGTTGCCAATGCTGGCGCTTCGTCAGTAATGGTGTAGTTTATGGTAGATTTATTTGTTTTCATTTTACACTATTTTTAATGCAAACAAATTTAATAATTAATAAGGGATTTTTTAATCTTAATTTGGTATTAATTCAGCGTTTTATTGCTGAAATTGAAATAWGTAGATTGCTTTWTTAGMRGATRGRTNAAAAAACAAAAGCCATCATAAATGATTGCTCGTTTATCATGGCTTTTTGCTGGAATTTCTCCTGCTCATAATTGCGATAATCTTTCAATTATTACTTGTCAAGTTCTTTCTTTAACTTTCGCTATTAACTTCTTTCATTCCTCAAACAATTTCTTTCAAAATCTCGGTTTTCAATTTGTTAATAAGCTACTCAATGTTAATTTTAAAAATTGACATTTTATGCGCATTCAATCCTCCGTTTAAAATTACCGCTAAAACTTTGTTGTTGCTTTTTAATAAAAGTAACTTGCTTTAAACAGCGCATTTAAAGTTGTTTTTTACATTCATATATTCTTTCAATGGTATGCTAAATACTTTTGTAGTCTATACTTTTACTAAATGTAAAAAACGATGTTCAAGAACATCTATCATTTTTTAAAATAATCTTCTGTTAATTTTACACGTTTATAATCCTCTTTCGATTTCTATAAAAGCATCGTAATAATAACATCTTCATAAATTAAGAACTGATAGTAGATAATAACTTTGAAACAAGTTTCTCAATTATTTCTTCTACAAATATAAGAGGGATTCAAATTGAAATCCAAAATTATAAACGCATAGTTTTCAACAAGATATAAACTTAGGTTTTCAACAAATGTTTATAAACAAAAAGAACCCGATTTGAAAGTTCAAATCGGGTTCTTAGTTGCTTGAGGTTAAGATAAAATTATCTACGTACCTCTTTAATTCTTGCTTTCTTACCAGTCAATCCTCTAAAGTAATAGATACGTGCTCTACGTACTTTACCTTGCTTATTGATTTCAATTTTTTGAAGTGCAGGTAAGTTTACAGGGAAAATACGTTCAACTCCAACAGTACCAGACATTTTTCTGATAGTAAAAGTTTCTGAAGAACCAGAACCTTTACGTTGAATTACAACACCTCTAAAGTGCTGCGTACGTGTTTTTTCTCCCTCTTTAATTTCGTAATATACAGTGATAGTATCCCCTGCTGAAAAGTCAGGAAATTCATTTTTTGATACAAATTCGTCTTGAACGAACTTTACTAAATCTGCCATTTTAATAGTTTTAATGGTTTACTAAAACCAACATTCACGATTCTCGTCAGCGGTTGATTTTGAGTGTGCAAATGTACTGCTTTTGTTTTATTATGCAATACCTTGTTTTATTTTTTTTGATATTCCTTTTTATGCTGAAAATGAGTTAATAATATAAGGATAAAATGAGATTAGAGACCTTTATACTTCGTGCTTCTACCTTCTCATTTCTGACTTCAGCCTACATATAATCCTCAATCGGATTACAAGAACACACCAAGTTTCTATCGCCATAAGCATCGTTGACTCTTCTTACTGGTGGCCAAAACTTATTCTCTTTAATATAAGGTAAAGGGAATGCCGCTTCTTGTCTAGAGTATGAATGTGACCAATCATCCGCCGTAATCATGGCTTGTGTATGTGGTGCATTTTTTAGTACAGAATCCTCTGGATTAAAATCATCAATCTCTTTTTTGATAGCAACCATCGCCGAAATAAATTTATCCAATTCCGCTTTGTTTTCACTTTCCGTTGGCTCAATCATCAATGTTCCTGCAACAGGAAAAGATAAAGTTGGAGCGTGGAATCCATAATCCATCAATCGTTTTGCGATGTCAGATACTTCAATTCCTTTTTCTTTAAATTCTCTAAAATCGACAATCATTTCGTGTGCTGCTCTTCCTCTTTCTCCCGCATATAAAATTGAATAATGTTCTTCTAAACACGATTTTAAATAATTGGCATTTAAGATGGCATATTTTGTTGATGTTGTCAACCCATCGGTTCCTAACATTTTAATGTATGAGTAAGAAATAATATCTACCATTGCAGATCCCCATGGTGCAGATGATACTGCGGTGATTGCGTTTTTACCTCCAGTTTTGATAATCGGATTGCTCGGTAAAAATTCTGCCAAATGCTCCGTAACACAAATAGGGCCTACTCCTGGACCTCCACCGCCATGTGGAATCGCAAAWGTTTTATGTAAGTTTAARTGRCAAACATCWGCACCAATKKTAGCWGGRTTYGTYAATCCAACTTGTGCATTCATATTKGCACCATCCATATAAACYTGYCCKCCGTTKGYATGRATRATWTSAGTKAWTTCYATTATRSWWKMYTCAWAWACWCCRTGCGTAGAAGGATAWGTYAYCATMRWMSMAGMWARRTTRTCTTTGTGTAATTCTGCTTTTTCGCGCAAATCATCCACATCAATATTTCCGTTATCCATAGATTTTGTAACCACCACTTTCATTCCAGCCATAACTGCCGACGCAGGATTTGTACCGTGTGCCGAAGAAGGAATCAAACAAATATTTCTGTGTGTATCTCCTCTCGATTCGTGATAAGCTCTAATTGTCAGTAGTCCTGCATATTCTCCTTGTGCTCCAGAATTTGGTTGTAAAGAAGTTGCGTAAAACCCTGTAATTTCGTTAAGAGCAGATTCTAATCCTCTAAACAATTCTTGGTATCCTTCGGCTTGTTCAATCGGCACAAAAGGGTGGATGTTATTCCAGCTACCATAACTCAATGGTAACATTTCAGAAGCCGCATTCAATTTCATCGTACAAGATCCCAATGAAATCATTGAGTCTGTCAACGAAATATCTTTGCGTTCTAATTTTTTGATGTAGCGCATCATCTCAGTTTCTGAGTGGTATAAATTAAATACTTCGTGCTGCATATATTTTGAAGTTCGCATCATTTCTGATGGAATATCAGATCCTTCTGAAGTTGAAACGCTAGAAAATTCTTTTCCTTCAGCTTCAGCAATTACTGAAATAATAGTATTGATAGCGTCGATAGTTGTTGTTTCGTTGATTGAAATTCCGATAGTAGCATCATCAATCATTAAGAAATTAATTTCTTTTGCTTCTGCCAATTCTTTTACCTTTTTAGTATCAGAAACAATCACGTGAAGCGTATCAAAATAAATTTTATTTTTTTGAATAATCCCCAATCCTTTTAAAGTATCATTCAAAGTTTTTGTTAATGAATGAATTTTTGCCGCGATATATTTTACGCCATCAGGTCCGTGATAAACAGCATACATTCCTGCCATTACTGCCAATAAAACTTGTGCAGTACAAATGTTAGAAGTTGCCTTTTCTCTTTTGATATGTTGTTCACGAGTTTGCAACGCCATTCGCAATGCGCGGTTGTCATCGGCATCAACGGTTACGCCGATAATACGCCCAGGAATGGATCTTTTGTAAGAATCAGAAGTTGCAAAATAACCTGCATGTGGTCCTCCGTATCCTAACGGGATTCCGAATCGTTGCGTGGTTCCAACGGCAACATCGGCACCCATTTCAGCAGGAGATTTTAAGATTGCTAAACTCAATAAATCAGCAGCAACAACTACTTTAGATTCATTTTCATGTGCTTTAGAAATGAACTCGGTATAGTCATTTACACAACCATTTTTAGTTGGATATTGTACAATAGCTCCGAAAACAGTTGCAGTAAAATCGAACGAATTATAATCGCCAAAAATCAATTCAATTCCGAGTGGAGTCGCTCTCGTTTTTAAAATATCGATGGTTTGTGGTAAGACTGTATTTGAAACAAAAAACTGATTCGAACCTGCTTTTTTATGAATCTTCGCTCTGTTGTTATACAGCATAATCATCGCCTCAGATGCTGCTGTACCTTCGTCTAATAAAGAAGAATTTACCAAATTGAACCCAGTTAAATCACCTACCATAGTTTGATAATTTAACAAAGCTTCTAATCTCCCTTGAGAAATTTCAGCTTGATACGGCGTATATGAAGTGTACCAACTTGGGTTTTCAAAAATATTTCGTTGGATTACTGGCGGCGTAATTGCTGCGTGATATCCCAGTCCAATATAGGTTTGAAATTGCTTGTTTTTTGCAGCCAAACTTTTAATATGAGTTACAAATTCAGACTCGTCTAATGCGGGTGGTAAATCGAGTGGTTTTGGCAAACAAATATCATCTGGTATTGTTTGATTTATCAACTCATCTAAAGAGTTTACACCTATTTTTTGTAGCATTAATTCGACCTCTGACTCGCGTGGTCCAATATGTCGTAAAACGAAAGAATCTGTTCTCATTTTTGAATTTGTTTTTAGAGCATCAAAAATACTATTTTTTGATAAATTTTTAAGATTATCCGTTAAGTAAATGGGAACATCGTCCACAAAAATTGTATACATTTGCAACATGATTTTAAACAAAGATACTGCAAAAAAAACTGCTGAATTACTGCTTCAAATAAAAGCAATAAAATTGCAGCCTAACGATCCATTTACATGGGCATCTGGATGGAAATCTCCAATATATTGTGACAACAGGACAACACTTTCATTTCCAAAAATCAGAACATATTTAAGGCAAGAACTCGCCAAAATAGTCATCTGTAAATACGGAAAACCAGATGTAATTGCTGGGGTTGCAACTGGGGCAATTGCCATAGGAGTTTTGATTGCCGAAGAGTTGGGAGTGCCTTTTATTTATGTACGTCCGGAGGCTAAAAAACACGGGCGTCAAAACCAAGTTGAGGGGTATTTAGAAAGTGGATCTAATGTGGTGGTTATCGAAGATTTAATCAGCACAGGAAAAAGTAGTTTGAACGCCATTAAAGCGTTAAAAAAAGAAAATGTAACTGTAAAAGGTATGGTGGCAATTTTTACATACGGATTTGAAATTGCAGATGAAAATTTTAAAAATGACAACATAGAATTGACAACTTTAAGTGATTACAATGCGTTGTTAGAACAGGCGAATGACACTAAATATATTTCGGAAAAAGATTTAACGACTTTACAAAGCTGGAGAGAGAATCCGAGCGAGTGGAATCAATAAAGCCCCATTGTCCTTTGGACAATTCCCCTAAGGGGAAAATTTAACTCATATAAATTATAGAATTTAGAAATAACATGAATTTAGAAACACAAAAAGTAACGGTACAAAAATCTTCAAAAGATATATTTGAATTTTTAACCAAGCTAGACAATTTTGAAGGTTTAATGCCAGAGAGTAAAGAGAAGTTTGAAGTTGATGGGGATTCCTTTATTTTTGGATTGAAAGGAATGCCAGAAATAAGATTGGTTTTAAAAGAAAAAGTAGAATACAGCAAAATAGTGTTGGCTGCTGCAAGTAGTAAATTAGCATTTACTTTGACATTAGATATTAATGAAGTAGATGAAAATTCATCAGAAAATCAATTATTTTTTAATGGTGATTTTAACCCGATGATGGCAATGATGATTAAAAAACCTCTTCAAAGTTTTATCAATACTTTGTCTGAAAATATGGCGAAATTGTAGCGTCCACTTAGAGTATTTATCAAAAAATAAAAGTCAGCTTGTAGATAATAAAATCTTTACAAGCTGACTTTTTTTATTTAATATATTATTTAAAATTTTGGTTTACTCTTAAATAAATTTGGTTTAAAAGTAATCATTGCCCAAGCCCAATTGTTTGTTTMATTTACGTCTCCTCCTTTAAGAATTTGTAAACTATCGGAACCAAACATTTGAGAGTATCCAATATTTAAAGATACATTTTTATACACTTTATATCCCACAACCCAATCAACCTCCGTACCTAAAAAGGAATCTGCTTTTGTTGTATCAAGATTTAAAATAGTTCCATCAGCAGAGAAAAAATGTGGAATTACCGCAATTGAAAATTTATCCTTTGAAAAAGAAATTGGAACATTGATATCTATCAAACCAACACTATTCATGTAGCTACCTACATAAAAATAATCCATAAATCCATTAAACTTATGATTGGTACCATAAAATGGTTTAAAAGCCTTGTCTGTTGTACTTGTTGCATCTTGATCATTACCAGATAACAATTCAAAGCCAACACCAACTTTAAACTCATCTGTTAAACTAAACTTGGCATTTGCCGAGAAATAATAAGAAGACAAATCTGTTTTGCCTTCGGGGAGCTCTGACGGAGTTTGACCACCTTGAAAATAGGTTGCAGCATTTGCTGTAAATCTCTTTTTCTTAAAAGTTGCACGAGCTCCTATGGTTTGACTATAAGTAACTTTTTGCTTGCCTGCACTATTATTAAAAGGCATCCCATTGTTTAAAAATAATGCGCTAAACCCAATGTCATCACTAAATGTAGCGGTGTACCAAGCATATTGCATTGCTTTGTATTGATTTACATTATAATCTTCTAAAACCAATGATTCACCGTTTGCATTAAGAGCAAACCCAAGGTGTAATTTTCCGTTTTTACCAGTTTTAAACTTCGCTAATAATGCATCATGACTTCTTGCTTGTTGCGTCCAACCAACTGCCCCAAACATTCTTTCATCATCATAAGATATTTCTTGACGCCCTAATTTTACAGCAATTTTTGGAGTAACAAAATACTCTGCCCATGCCTCGTGAAAAGCGACTCCATATTTATCTTCGTTTGATAAAGTACCTACATCACCCCAAACTCTAACATTTTGGATGGCCATATATAAGGTGTACTTTTTATCTTTAAAGCTAATATTTAAACGAGTTCTTTGCGAAATAAAACTTGCAGGATCATCATCTGGAGAAATTGGTAATTTMTAGCCATTACGGTATTCATATCTTGGCCTTAATTCTGCTGACACATTAAATTCTTGCGCAGAAACGGCAATTGTAATAAAGATTAAAAATATGGTTAGTAAATTTTTCATAATAGTTGGTTTATTCAAACTCTTGCTCCAATGCTATTGCCTTAGGAAACAAAATATTATTCTCTAAATGTATGTGTTGATGCAAGTCTAACTCAAATTCTTCTAATTTTGCAAAGAAAGCTTTAAAGGTGTTGCAAGAATCATTTGGCGTAGTATATTGATTACTCAATCTTGCAATCGTTTTGAAAATTTCTCCTGCAAATTCATGCTCATTCTCCATCATTTTAATTGGGTTATTAACCGTTACAAATTCTGGAAACTTTGGATCTACCCCATCTCGTTTAGCTTTTACCAGTTGTTTAACGTACGGGAATAAAATTAACTCTTCTTTTTTCATATGTGTCGTTAACTCATCTGCCACCTCTTTAAATAATTCGTTTATTGTTATTAATTCTGCATGATGATCTCCATGCACCATTGCCACTTTATCGGCATATTGTAATAAAAGTGTAACATTTTCTTCAACATAAGTATGATGAATATTTAAAATATGATCTATCAAAAAATCTAATTCCCAAGCATCATAATTAAATGATTTTGAAACATTGTCTACAGCTTTTAATTCATTTTTTACAACGGTATAATCTATACCACTTTCCTTACAAGCCTCGTCTATTGTTATTCCACCACCACAGCAAAAGTCAATTCCGTGTTTCTTAAATATATGGGCTGCTTTGATATTTTCTGTTACTACTGATGCTACTGTTTTTTCTTTTGTGATATTCATTTTTAAATTTTTATCGATTAATTATGATGCAAATTTAGTTTTAAGAACATACTAAAAATATGATATTAATCAGTCTTTAAG
>NVSL01000038.1 GCA_002401215.1 Flavobacteriaceae bacterium
TTAATTTTATATATTTTAGACTACATTTGATTTTTATAATATTAGATGGATTCAGTTTTAGAAATAGTAGGTTTAATTTTTTTAGGCTTTATTGCAGGCGGAATAAATACTATTGCTGGAGGCGGTTCATTATTAACATTACCAATTCTAATTTTTTTAGGATTACCACCAAATATTGCTAACGGTACAAATAGAATAGCGATATTATTTCAAAATATTTTTACTACAGCAGGTTTTAAAAGTAAAGGAGTTATTACATTTCCTTTTAGTATTTATATAGGCATCTCAGCGTTAATAGGGTCAATTATAGGGGCTCAAATAGCTGTTGATATCAAAGGCGACTCTTTTAATAAAATTTTAGCCATTATTATGGTGATAGTTGTCTTTTACATGGTTTTTAAACCTAAAACAACACTTACAAATGCAGTTGAAAAAACATCAGGAAAGCACTTATGGATTAGTATTTTTCTTTTCTTTTTTGTAGGTATATATGGTGGATTTATTCAGGCAGGGGTGGGATTTATAATTTTATTGATTTTATCTTCTGTAAATAATTTTTCATTGGTATTTAAGCTAGATTTATAGGTACTCACAAAAACACTTAATGGTCTAATAATAACTATTACTACGGTAAATAGTATCACTGTTTTCCAATTATAAATGGCGTATAAATCGCTCATATCAATATTTGCAGAGAGCAAAATAAACAGGATTGAAATCAACAAAACACTCAAAGATTCTTTAAAATACAGCAACTCTTTTATGTTCGGGATGTCTGCATTTCCTACGACCATCCCCATCACAACTACCGCCAATAAACCAGATTCATGCGCAAAAGAATCAGACAAAACAAAAACACTTAACACACTTGCTAGGGTCACAACATTTAATAAATAATGTGGAATCAGTTGGTTTTTAACAATTTTAATAAGCCCTAATCCAAAAGTAAAACCTAATGTAAATCCAAATAAAATGATTTTACCAAACTCTAAAAAAACTGTTTTTGTAAAGGCATGACCTTCTTCTACACTTATAAATTCAAAAACCAAAACAGCCACCAAAGCACCGATGGGATCAATTAAAATCCCCTCCCATTTTAAGATGGTTGATACATCTCTTTTTAACGGGATATTTCTTAAAATTGGATTGATTACCGTTGGACCCGTTACAATAATTAATGCTGAAAATAGAAAAGAAATTTCCCAAGAAGTATTAAAAATATACCGTGCAGAAATACCTGCAACTATAAATGTAATCAAGGCTCCGACGGTAATTAATTTAGAAATTGAGGTACCTACATTTTTAATTTCTTTTTTCCGCAAGGTTAAACTCCCTTCAAAAAGAATGATGCTAATTGATAGTGAAACGAAATAAAACAAGCTCTCTCCTGGAAACAAACCTTCTACGCCATTCCATATCGGCTCTATCAATTTTGTACTATCCGCAGTAAACAAAGTAGAAATCGGCCCACCAATAAGACCTATCAGAATCAATGGTAAAATTGCCGGAATCTTTAGCCTCCATGCGAACCATTGCGCAACTATCCCTAAAATCACCAAACTCGCTAACGCAATCATGTCCTTTATTTTTGAATAAATTTTTCAATTGCAAGATACTTTTTTTTACCAAAATTTCACATATCTACAAATAAAAATACTACTTTTACTTGCGCAAATAATAGTATTACTATTATATTTGTAGTCAATCAGATTACAAATGAAAAACTTAAAAATACATATAGAAATAAATCCAGAGTTATTCTCAAAAAACCCCGATTCTTCTGAACTTGGAAGAAATATTATTTCTAGTAGTATCGAATTAATTAATGAAATTGGATTTGAACTTTTCACATTCAAAAAGCTCGGTGCTTTAATTGATTCGCCAGAAAGTTCTATCTACAGATATTTTAAAAACAAGCATACTTTGTTAATTTATCTAACTAGTTGGTATTGGACATGGACAGAATACCGATTGGTTTTTGCAACTACAAATGTTGATTCTGCAACTGAACGCTTAAAAAAATCTATCGCAATTTTAACCAGCCCTGTTTTAATTGATGATGAGATTTCTTATGWAAATGAAATTTTATTGAGTGAGATTATTTTTTCAGAATCTTTAAAAATTTATCACACAAAAAATGTAGATGAAGAAAATAAAAAAGGTTGTTTTTTGGCCTATAAAAAAATAGTGCAACGTGTTAGTGATATTATTTTAGAGATAAATCCGAAATTTAAATATGCTCACATGTTGGTTACAACTGCTATTGACGGAGCGCATCAACAAAAATATTACACCGAACATTTACCCGGATTAACAGATATTAACTCCGACAAAAATAGCATTTCGAACTTTTATACAAAACTAGTTTTTGATGTAATTTCAAAATAAATAATAGAAAACCCTCTTTTCTATTTTGATAAAAAATTAAACTAAAAAATATAAGTACACATGAAAAACATGTTCAATTTTAAACATTTTAAAGGCGATCTCTTTGGAGGAATTACCGCAGGAATCGTAGCCTTACCCCTAGCACTTGCATTTGGAGTTAGCTCTGGACTCGGCCCAAGTGCTGGACTTTATGGTGCCATCTTCGTAAGTTTCTTTGCCGCATTATTTGGCGGAACCAACACTCAAATATCTGGACCAACTGCACCAATGACCGCCGTAAGTATGGTAGTAATAGCAGGAATCGTTGCCGCTTTTGAAGGTGATATTTCAAAGGCTTTACCCGCAATATTAACTATTTTCTTATTGGCAGGATTGATGCAAGTCGGTCTTGGATTAATCGGTTTAGGAAAATATATAAAATACATTCCATACCCCGTCGTATCTGGATTTATGACAGCAATTGGAGTGATTATTTTAGTCACACAAATTTTACCTTCCATCGGATACTACCCTAAAGAAGACGATGAATTTGTAAATCAATTTAAACCTCACGCTGAAGAAATCATTTTAGATAACATCTTAAAAGACGAAGCTGGTGAAGGAATATTAGTCTTAGAAAATTTTAAAGAAACTGTAAAAAGAGCTGAGTTAATTTCTGATGCCGATATTTTAAAAGAGTCGCAAACTTTAGCAAGCAAAGAAGCATCTGGAGTTATTGGTGCATTAAAAGTGATGCCCAGAGCTTTATCAAATATTGACTGGTTAGAGTTTCTTTTAGCCTTAGGAACCATCTTAATTATTTACGGATTTAAACGAATTACAACCGCAATACCAAGTACATTGGTGGCGCTTTTAGTGATGTCTGGAATCGCATTCGGATTTGGATTAGACTACAGACCTATTGAAGAAATCCCCAGCGGATTGCCCATTCCTAACTTCAAAATATTTACAAATTTTAGCTTAGGAAACGTCACCCCGTATATTTTTACAGCATTAACTTTAGCCCTTTTAGGAGCTATTGATTCGCTGCTCACATCCGTAGTTGCCGATAATATGACCAAGACMAAACACAAGCCAAATAAGGAATTAATTGGTCAAGGAATTGGAAATAGTATCGCTGCAATTTTTGGTGGAATTCCAGGTGCCGGTGCAACTATTAGAACTGTTGTAAACATAAATGCCGGTGGTAAAACCAGATTGTCTGGCATGATGGCCGGAGTACTTTTATTAATAATTTTATTAGCACTTGGTCCCGTGGCATCACAAATTCCGGCAGCAGTTTTAGCCGGTATTTTAATCACCGTAGGAATTGGCGTAATGGATTACAAAGGATTAAAAGCCATCCCAAAAATGCCAAAACCAGAAGTAACAATTATGATTGTTGTTTTAATATTATCCTCTGTTTGGAATTTGGTGTATGCAGTCGGAATTGGATTGATAATAGCATCCTTAATGTTTATGAAAAAAATGGGGGATTTAACTGCAAAACGATCCGATGTAAAATCATTGAGTAAAGAAAAAGCGTGGTCTGATGAAGTTGATTTTCCAAAAGAACTTCAAGAAACCGTATTTATAAAACATATTAAAGGCCCTTTGTTTTTTGGTTCTACAAGTGATTTTCAAGCATTGATAAAACAGATTCCTGATACTGCTACAACTATTATTATAAGGATGGGGCGCATGCAATATATCGATCAATCTGGATTATATGCGATGGAAGATATTTTGGTTGACTTGGTGAGAGATGGCAAAAAAGTACTCTTTGTAAATATTATTGAGCAGCCTAGATATATGTTAGAACGGATTGATATCATCCCAGATTTGATTCCGAAAGAACAGATTTTTGACAATTTTAACGATTGCTTAGAGTGGATAAAAAAAGGTTTAAATAATAAATAGACCTACAAATAAAAGCATACATTTTAGAAACTAGCAAGGGATATTTGTCTTTTGCTAGTTTCTTTTTGAGTGAATCCCACCCTTTTTAAATATAAAATTGAGTGTTGAAATACAGCTATAAGCCAATGTACATTAACCATTAAACAAGTAACCGTTAATTATTTTTACAAAAAAACTATTATAACTTGCTTTATTGATAGTAATACTATTATATTTGCAAGCGATATTTTTTTTATGAATCATTTACAATTACATATAGAAATAAACATTGAATTATATTCAAAAAACCCCGACTCTTCAGAATTGGGGAGGAAAATTATTTCTAATAGTATTACACTCATCAACAAAATAGGATTCGAGAATTTTACTTTCAAAAAATTAGGCTTACTAATTGACTCTCCAGAAAGTTCTATTTATCGCTACTTTAAAAACAAGCATATATTGCTAATATACTTAACAAGTTGGTATTGGTCTTGGGTAGAATATCAGTTGGTYTTTTCTATCACAAATGTAAATTCAGCTACAGAAAGATTGMCAAAAGCCCTTTATTTACTCACCAAACCCATCCCCATTGATCAATCAGTAATGTATATAAACGAGTCGCAATTAAGCGAAATTATCATAACAGAATCTGTGAAGGCATATCACACAAAAAATGTGGATAGCGAAAATAAAAAAGGATATTTTCAAACCTATAAAAAAGTGGTGCAACGCGTAAGTGATTTGGTTTTAGAAATAAATCCGTTTTATAAATATCCGCACATGTTGGTATCTACAGTAATTGAAGGCGCCAATCAACAAAAATATTTTGCGCAACATTTACCATCACTTACTGATACTAAAAAAGGAGCAGATACTATTTCTGATTTTTACACAAAAATGGTTTTAGAAGTTATAAAATAATGAAGAAACCAACTACATATAAATTCATTGATACTAACTCAATTTTTAAAATTGTAGTAGCTTTTTGTTTCCTTTTATTTCTGATTAGCAAGCCATTATTACAGCGTACAATTTATGCTGATGATCTTAAAGTTGAAATCGTAGACACTACTGAAAAAGAAAATTCGACCTCTGACAATGAGATAGATCTAGAAGACGAAACAGAAGATTTCTTGTTTCAAACACCCTCTTTTCAACGCTACGGCGAGTTGGTATTTCTTTATTACAAACAAAACAATTCATTTATAAATTATCAATTAGATATCAATTTACCTCCACCTAGAGTCTAGATAATATTACCTCAAATACTTTTAAATTTTTGGATTAGACAAACCTCTAATTCAGCAACTAACACACATCTTTTTAAAAATAAAAAAGGATGTACATCAACACTAATATTATAATAAACAAAAGAAAAATGAACTCAGAAAAATTAAATCCATTAAAAARMYYWWMASAMRWKWWWCCKRYSAKWWKWSTSSKWTTKWKRRTMRYSSTRSMMSTKYKWTTSRKAAKKGYATTRRCATCTGGCGCACCTTTATTCGCAGGACTCATTAGCGGAATTATTGGAGGTATTGTAGTCGGAGCCTTGAGCGGGTCATCATTAGGTGTTAGTGGTCCAGCAGCAGGTTTAGCAGTAATTGTTTTAAACGCAATTACAGATCTTGGAAGCTTTGAAATCTTTTTAGTTGCTGTAATGATTGCAGGAGTATTACAACTAATCATGGGCTTTGCAAAAGCAGGAATTATAGCCTACTTTTTTCCATCCTCAGTTATTCACGGAATGCTAGCAGGAATCGGAATTATCATATTCTTAAAACAAATACCACATGCTTTTGGGTATGACGGATCTCCCGAAGGAGACTTTAGATTTCAGCAAGTAGATGGTCACAATACATTCGATGAACTGATTCACATGCTTGGAAGTGTAAGTACTGGTGTGTTGATAATTTCGGCAATTTCTTTAATCATATTAATTTTATGGGACACTCCATTTTTTAAGAAATTAAAATTCACAAAACTTGTTCAAGGCCCTTTAGTCGCAGTTGTAACCGGAATTTTATTGAGCATTGCATTTGCAACAATTCCAGGATTAGCTATTAGCGCAGATCACATGGTAAGCGTTCCTGTTCCTGATAGTTTCGACGGATTTATAAGCAATTTTGCAAGACCTGATTTTAGCGCATTGTCCAATCCAGATGTATATATCACGGCAATTGTAATTGCAGTTGTTGCAAGTTTAGAAACATTGCTTTGTGTAGAAGCATCAGACAAACAAGATCCTTTAAAAAGAATTACTCCAACAAACAGAGAGTTAAAAGCACAAGGAGTTGGAAACTTAATTGCAGGTTTTGTAGGCGGATTACCATTAACACAAGTAATTGTTAGGAGTTCGGCAAATATGCAATCTGGAGGTAAAACAAAAACATCAGCAATCATACACGGTATGTTGTTATTGTTAAGTGTTGTTGTAATACCAAAAGTCCTCAATATGATTCCCTTAGGAGTCTTGGCAGCAGTCCTTTTAGTAGTAGGATATAAATTAGCAAAACCAGCATTATTTAAAAGAATGTACAAAGAAGGTTTGGGACAATTTATCCCTTTTGTAGTAACAATTGTTGGTATTGTTTTTACAGATTTATTAATGGGAATAGCCCTTGGGATGGTAGTTGCAATATTTATCATTCTTAGAAATAACTTTAAAGTACCTTTTAAAATGCAAAAAGAAAACTTAGAAGGAAAAGATAAAATCAGAATTGTTTTATCTGAGGATGTTACTTTTTTAAACAAAGCATCCTTACTTAAAACATTGGGACAAATACCCGATAATACAATCGTAGAAATAGACGCTACCAACACAAAGTTTATTCACTTTGACGCGGTAGAAATTATTGAAGATTTTAAAGTGAGCTCAGAAAATAGAAATATAACAGTTCATATAATCAATCTTTATAAAGACAAACAAGAAATGCCAATTCAGCATTTTAAATTAGCAAACGGAAATAATAAATAAAAAACAATATCATGAAAACACATACTAAAGTAACACAAGATAATTTAACACCTCAACTAGCACACGAAATTTTAGTTGAAGGAAACGAGCGATTTGTACAAAATGTAAAAGCGCAAAGAAACTTAAAAGACCAGGTTTTAGAAACGAGCACAGGACAATATCCTTTCGCAGTAATTTTAAGCTGCATTGATTCTAGAGTTCCTGCCGAATTGGTTTTTGACCAAGGTATTGGCGATGTTTTTAGCGTTAGAGTTGCAGGAAATATTGTAAACGAAGATGTTTTAGGGTCAATGGAATATGCCTGTAAAGTAGCAGGTTCTAAAATTGTAGTCGTTATGGGGCACACAAAATGTGGCGCCGTAACCGCTGCTTGCAACCATGTTGAATTAGGAAACATCACACCGCTTTTAGAAAAAATTCAACCTGCGGTAAAAGTAATTGAAGCAACTGTTTCTGAAATGGATGACGTTTCTATTGAAAAAGTGGCAGCACTTAATGTAGAATTGTCTATCGAAAGAATAAGAGACGAAAGTCCTATTTTATCTGATTTAGAAAAAGAAGGTGCAATTGAAATTGTTGGTGCAATATATAATGTTGCCACAGGAAAAGTTGATTTTTTTAAAGGATGATAAATCTTAAAAACACAGGTAGCAGCATTATAATTTTAATGCTGCTACTTCCTGTTTTATCATTTTCTCAAGAAGATAAAGTAGGAAATTGGTTGATGTATTTTGGTACAAACAGGATTAGTGACAAACTTAGTATTCATACAGAAATACAATTTAGAAATCACACAATCACACCAAATAATACCGAACAATGGTTACTACGAGCTGGTTTAAATTATCATTTTTCTGATAGAGCTTTTGCCACAGCAGGCTACGCTTACATTCCGTCGTATGTTTATGATTCTGAGCAAAACGCAGCAGAAACTATAGAACATCGTATTTGGCAACAATTTATTTTAACAAATAAAATTGGTCGTGTAAAATTTGAACATCGCTACAGGGTAGAAGAACGCTGGGTTTCGAATAATTTTAAAATGCGATTACGATATAGGTTGATGTTATTTGTACCGCTTAACAAACCTGTTATTGAAAAAGGAACTTTTTTTATAGGAGTCTATGACGAAGTTTTTATCAATACCAAAGAAACTTTTTTTGATAGAAACAGATTGTATGGCGCTTTGGGATATCAAATTAACAAAGACATAAATGTGCAGGCTGGTATGATGCATCAGCAAGTAAATACTTCTGGGAAATGGTATGCTCAATTTGCTGTGTTTTTTAATACTGATTTTAGAAAGAAACCTGATACAGTGAAAACTGTAGAATTGTAATAACCTACACTTTTACTTCTGATTTTTTTCCAAACAATTCATCAATCTGAATTGGGGTTAAAAAGGAAGTATTTCCAATCTTACTATTCGCCAAATTATTGTGGATGATTTTAACAACCATCTCGTTATTTATCCTTTTGTATTCAAATTTTACAATGGTAAATTTGTTCATTTGGACATATACTTGATGATTGCTTTGGTTTTTAAAACCATCCATAATTATAGAGTAGATGGTTTCTTTATTTGGGAATACAAATGATTTTTTCGGAAATAATATATTTACATTCACATCAGAATATAAACATGCAAACTTATCATTTGTCTTAATCAACGAAATAGAATAATCGCCATTTTGCACGTTTCCAATCTCTTGACTAAATCCTGAAATTGAACCCAATAAAAAACCAATCAACGAAAAAAATAAAATTCGCATTCTAACTATTTTTAAAATTAAGGGGTAAAAAACTTGTAAAAACACAAGCCTACTTATTGTGGAGATTCTCAATAATTTTAAAAAATTAAAGAGGAAGCCAAATATATAAAAATATTTGAACTCTCCTCTTTAATTCTCGGAAACATACTATTATCTATTTACTTTCAACGCATCACTTGGTTTCGGTACAAAATGACCTTTTCCTCCTGCTCTATCATCATCAAAAGTAGTAGGTACATCATCATTTAAAGTACGCTCATTCCAAGTAATGTGTTCTGTTCCATCATCTCTTTGCACCATGGTGATGCAATTATCAACCGGACAAACCAACGAACATAAATTACATCCAACACAGTTTTCTTCGATGATACTCGGAATCCTATTATCATCTTCTTTTGGCAACGAAATAGCTTGATGTGCCCCGTCATCACAAGCAATATAGCACAAATCACAACCCACACATTTGTCGGCATTTATTTCTGCTACTACTTTATGTTTTAAGTTTAAGTGCTTCCATTCGGTTACATTTGGCAATGCTTTTCCTGCAAAATCGTAAATGGTATTGTAGCCTTTATCTTCCATAAACTGAATCAAACCAGCTTCCATTTCACGTACAATTCCGAAACCATAATGCATCACCGCCGTACAAACTTGCACCGATGTTGCTCCTAATAAAATAAACTCAACTACATCACGCCAAGTTTCTATTCCTCCAATTCCCGAAATCGGAACTTTTGATATCTCCGGATGCTGCGCCAAATCTTTTAACATGTGCATCGCAATCGGTTTTACCGCAGGTCCACAATAGCCACCATTTGATCCTTTTCCATCCACAACCGGATACGGAGCATAAGAATCCAAATCAATCCCAACAATACTTTTGATAGTATTTATGAGCGATAAAGAATCAGTCCCGCCTTGTACAGCTGCCAATCCTGGATCAATAATATGTGAAATATTTGGTGACAATTTTGTAATCACAGGGACGTTTGCTGCGTCCTTTACCCACTCTACAATCGTCTTTAAAACTTCTGGTTCTTGCCCAACTGCTGAACCCATTCCGCGCTCACACATCCCGTGTGGACAACCAAAATTAAGTTCAATTCCGTCTGCTCCTGCATTCTCAACATCCTTAATTATTTGCTGCCATTCGGCTCTACTTTCAACCATCAACGATGCAATCACCGCATGGTCAGGAAAATATTTTTTCACTTCTTCAATCTCTCTAAGATTGTCTGCCAAGGGTCTATCTGTAATCAATTCGATATTGTTGAAACCCATCATTCGGTTGTTTTTATAATTGAGCGCACCGTAGCGGCTCGACACATTCACCACAGGTACTCCCAAGGTTTTCCAAACAGCGCCACCCCAACCTGCTTCAAAAGCTTTCATTATTTGATATCCAGAATTTGTTGGCGGTGCAGATGCTAACCAAAATGGATTTGGAGCTTTTATTCCTGCAAAATTTATTGATAAGTCAACCATATTTTTTGATTTATGATGTACGATTTACGATTTTTGATTGACTTCTATGTCAATTAAAAGTTCGCGTATCATAGTTTAGTTATTGTTTTATTTTGAACGCCAATCATACTGATCTGCATTCTGTGTTTTATTTATATTTTACTGTCAACTGAGGCTGAAAACTGTTTACTCATTATTCCTTTTTAATTATTCACTATTCCTTTTTCATCAACCATTCAGAAATTCCCTGAGCAGCCATTTTACCATCATACGCAGCATTCACCACTTCGGCTCCTCCGTTGATTGCATCTCCTCCAGCAAAATATTTTGAGTTTGAGGTTTGGAATGTTGATTCGTCAACTACAATTCTTGTTTTCGAATCGATTTCTAAATCGTCAATCAAACTATAAAAACCACCTTGTTTTGCTTGCCCTGTCGATTTGATTACCAAGTCGCAACGCACAATAAAAGTATTGTTCATATTGGTTTGTAATTTTCCGTCAACCATTTCGGTCTTCGCAAATTTCACACCTTCAACTTTTCCATTTCCAGTTATTGCAATCGGTGTCACATTAAACAAACTATCAACACCTGAGCTTATGGCCAAATCATATTCAAAGCCATAGGCACCCATTTTTTCTTTCGTATTTCGATACGCCAAAACTACTTTTCGCGCTCCCATTCTTGCAGATTCTGAGGCAGCATCCATAGCAGTATTACCTCCTCCAATCACCACAACTTTCTTAGGAACTTTAACTTTATGATGCTTCATTCGCAATTCTTCGATAAATTCTACGGCACCAATAACACCTTCTTTATTTTCACCGTCCAATCCTAAAGTGGCGGTTTTACCTAATCCTACTCCTAAGAAAATAGCATCGTATTTATTTTCAATTTCTTTTAATTGCTCTTTTGAACTGATTCCAGAATTGTATTTAATATTGAACCCTAATTGTTTTTGCAGATAATCAATCTCCTTTAAAACCTCTTCATTACTGATTTTATACGGAGCTATTCCATGCACCATCAAACCAGAAGGGTTTTCTTTTGCTTCAAAAATATCCACCTCAAAACCTAAAGTTCTGGCTTCACAAGCACAGGCAATTCCTGCAGGACCCGCACCAATAATCGCGATTTTTTTACCGTTAGATTCCCCAACTTTAAAAATAATTTTACCCGCATCTATGGTTTTATTGGTTGCATAATTTTGCAATCTCCCAATCTGAATTGGCGGCACATCTTGATGATTATACACACAAGCACCTTCGCACAATACTCCGGTCGGACACACAATTCCGCAGGCATTACCCAACCAGTTGGCGTCAAAAATAGTTTTGGATGATCCGGTGATATTATCAGTATGAATCTGTTTTATAAACAACGGAATATCAATATGAGTAGGACACGCCTGCATACAAGGAGCGTCGTAACAGAACAAACATCGCGAGGATTCATACGAAGCTTCGGTGTCATTCATCAAAGGTTTTTTCTGTTTAAAATTCTTCTGAAATTCTGCTTCAGAAGTGGGTTTTTTATATTCTGCCATTTCTTTTGGTATCTATAATTTGATAGTTTGTTTTTTTAATTTGTCATTTTGAGCGCAACGAGAAATCTCATTCTGAGATGTTTCGGCTACGCTCAATATGACATTCTACAATTCCAACAATTCGTAAAAATTAGTGAAATTCGTGTCTATAACTCCGTCAATTTCCCATAAGTCTCAGGTCGTCTATCTCTAAAAAATTGCCAAGTAGAACGCACCTCATCAATCAAGTCCAAATCAAATTCGGCAACCAATAATTCATCATTATCTCTCGAAGCTTCTGCAAATATTTGCCCTCTCGGATTCACARAATAAGACTGCCCGTAGAACTTACCAAGGTTCCAAGGCTTCTCTTCTCCCACACGATTGATGCATCCCATAAAATAGCCATTTGCCGCTGCATGCGCTGGCTGCTCTAACTTCCAAAGATATTCACTCAAACCTGCAACAGTTGCCGAAGGATTGTAAACAATCTCTGCTCCGTTCAATCCTAAGACTCTTGCACCATCAGGAAAATGACGATCGTAACAAATATAAACTCCGACTTTGGCATACTTCGTTTGAAAAACTGGATAGCCWAAATTACCTGGTTTAAAGAAGAATTTTTCCCAAAAACCTGTGGTATGTGGAATGTGATTCTTGCGATATTTACCCAAATAAGTTCCGTCGGCATCAATCACAGCAGCGGTATTGTATAAAACTCCTGGTTGCTCTTTTTCGTAAATAGGAACAATAATTACCATGTTGTGTTTCTTTGCCAGCACTTGCATTTTTTCAGTCGTTGGCCCTGGAACTGACTCTGCAGATTCGTACCATTTTTTATCTTGCCCTGGACAAAAATAAGGGGTGTTAAAAATTTCTTGCAAGCACAAAAWTTGCACTCCTTGTCTTCCTGCTTCTTCAATTAATGGGATGTGTTTGTCGTACATCGCATTCATAATTTCTTTGATGGTTCCTTCGCCTTCGGTCATTGGAAGACTCATTTGTATCAATCCTGATTTTACTTTTCTGCTCATAATTTTGAGTTAATTAGTTATTAGTTTATTGTCTTTGCGAGGAGCGTAGCGACGTGGCAATCTTTTCCTTTTTTTATTATGATTTAATTTATCAACYATGTCATTCTTAACAAAGTGAAGAACCTCTTTTTTGATGATGAGATTCCTCGTCGTTCGTTCCTCTCCCGATCGCTATCGGGACTGTCGGAATGACAAACTCCTTTTTAAATGTCTTCATTAATATTTCTAAATATTTTTTCTCTGCGCAACTCCGTGGCTCTCTGTGTATCTCCGTGTAACAGCCTCATCATATCACCGTCTTAGAAGTCTTCCCCCTCGGAATAAACTGCCCAAACCCTGCTGATAATTTACACTCATTATTTTCAATAGCAACCTGCCCTCGAAGAATTACTGTTTCTGTTTTCCCTACTACTTTGTGACCTTCGTATCCCGAATAATCACAATTCATGTGATGTGTTTCTACCGAAATCGTATGCTCTTTATTTGGATCAAAAATCACAATATCTGCATCTGACCCAATTGCGATTGTTCCTTTTCTTGGATACATACCAAAAATTTTGGCAGCGTTGGTTGAGCTCACCTCAACAAATTTTGTGAGTGATATTTTTCCTTGACGCACACCCTCAGAATATAAAAATTCCATTCTGTGTTCTATTGCTGGATGTCCATTCGGAATCTTAGAAAAATCATCTTTCCCCATTAATTTCTGATCCCAATTGAACGGACAATGATCTGTCCCTACAACCTGAATCAACCCTTGATTGATACCAGACCACAGTGCTTTTTGATCTTTCTTTTCGCGTAACGGTGGACTCATCACCCACTTTGCTCCTTCAAAATCATCCTCATATAAAGAAGCGTCTAACATTAAATATTGAGTACAAGTCTCTACAAATATTTTCTGATTCCGTTGCGTAGATTTCCGTACCGCATTCAAAGCACCTTCGCAAGTCATGTGCACAATATATCCTGGACAGCCTGTGTATTCTAACATATCTGCAAATCGACCTGAAGCTTCAGATTCTGTAACTTCTGGTTGCGATAAATAATGATAAATCGGTGCCGTATTTCCCAATGCTTTATTTTTTGCAATCAACGAATCAATCATATCGCCGTTGGTGGCATGCACCGTAACAATACCTCCATGTTTTTTTACAACTTTCATCAACTGAACCATTTGCCCATCATCAATCATCAAAGCTCCTTTGTATGCCATAAATGTTTTGAAAGATGAGATGCCTTCTTCTTCAATCATCTGCACAACTTCTTTGGCTATATTATCATTAAAATCGGTTACCGCCATATGGTATGAATAATCTCCAATCGCTTTCCCTTTTGATTTTCCTTGCCAAGTTTTTAGTGCATTGTGCAAAGAATCTCCTTGGGTTTGCAAAATAAAATCAATCACCATCGTAGTGCCTCCATGCAATGCAGCGCGGGTTCCTGTTTCATAATCGTCACTAGAATAAGTTCCCATAAAAGGCATATCTAAATGTACATGAGGGTCAATCCCACCTGGAAAAACCAATTTATCTGTAGCATCAATTATTTTATCTGCATCGTATTTTAAGTTTTTCCCGATGGCGATAATCTGTTCGCCTTCCGTATAAATATCAGCAATAAAACTTTCTGCTGCTGTAACTATTTTTCCGTTTTTAATTAATATTGACATRMTMKWNANTTATGRTTTTKRWSYRAWRAWTGAWGMMWYWYTGYTTWWMMWSRWYWYRWAMTMWAWSMTKGMKGNNNAAATGAARRARCMRSTGRASYAMSARMKYGMANANANGAAAYSYRGRKWRKKWWSCMAAAATCCTATCAATGCTAAAAACACACCAATAAACAAGGCGATGATTGCCGCTTTGTTAAATCCTGTTTTGTTGTAGGAATAAATTCCATCCACTTTATATAATTCTGCGAGTTCTACTCTTTTTTTCCTGATGAGATAATAATCTGTGATTAAGATTCCCAACACAGGACCTAACAATCCACTTACAAAAATTAGGAAGYCAGAAATCTCGTTTAACAACCACCAAGGTGCAATGATAATTCCGATGACTCCTGTGATAATTCCTCCCATCCGAAAACTAATTTTCTTTGGAGCTAAGTTTGAAAATGAATTTGCAGGCGCAATTACATTCGCTGCAATATTGGTACTCAAAGTTGCAATCAGCATAAAAATTTGGGAGATGACGACTACAACTGGATTCTTAAATTTTGCGATTAATGACACCGGATCCCACGGTGCATCGTCGGCAATTAAGATATCTTTAAAGTTGATGACCGCAGCACAGGTAACGAAAATTCCGACAAAAGAATACAACATCATCGTACTTGGTAAGCCTATAAATTGACCTGCAATTTGATCTTTTTGAGTAGAAGCGTATCTGGTAATATCGGCAATACTGATGGACATCGTTGCCCAAAAACCGACCATCGCCGTGAGCCATAAAAGATAACTCCACAGTTTTGAACCTTGACTTGTTTCTTTCAATAGTGACGTAGAAACTATACTTGATTCTATAACTGGTTCAACATCTGAATTTCGAAATTGAACTTGAATATTTTCAGCAGTATTTATTAAAATTGGTTCTTCGGTGTATGTTTTCCAATCAGTATTTCCATCAGAAATAATACTGTACTCCGTAACTTTTTTCTGACCATCTTTATCATGCAGCGCATTTAAATGTAAATAAAAAGCATCATTCTCTTTTGATATCGTTGCCGCAGTTTTTTCTAATTGTTTACTTTGATCTAACACAATTGTGAATCCATCTGCCTTGGCGTAACTCCACCAAATCAATGCAACTCCCATCACAATTAAAATAGGTGCCGAATAAGTTTCGAGCCATTTGATACTTTCTGTACCTTTCCAAATAAAATAAATATTGATAAACCAAAAGATTCCGAAACCAACAAACTTACCAACAGACAACCCTAATTCTCCTGTCGCCCCTGTTATCGCATTAAAGATTGCATAGATTGCTAAACCGCCAATCCACGTCTGAACACCGAACCATCCGCAAGCAATGATACCACGCGATACCGATGCAATGTGAATTCCTTTTGTGCCAAAAGCTGCACGCCCAATTACCGGAAAAGGGACTCCGTATTTTACACCAGCATGCCCATTTAGAATCATTGGGATGGTAATAATCAAATTCGCCAATCCAATAATGATCAATGCTTCGTACCAATTCAACCCCGTTTTAATCATGTAAGAAGCCAACAAATAAGTAGGAATACAAACTGCCATTCCAATCCAAATTGCAGCGAGATTCCACTTATTCCAAGTTCTATTTTCTTTAGAAACTGGAGCTAAATCATCGCTGTACAAAGGTGAATCTGAAACGTCTTCTTTTAGGGTTATGATGTCTTTACTCATTTTTTGTTGATGGAAATTAGTTGTTAGTTGATGGTTGTTAGTTGATGGTTGTTGAGTTTTATTTGAAATTTGGATTTTGGGTTTTGTTATTTAATAGAACGCTGATGACACTGATCTTTTATGTTTTGTTTAGATTTTGTTCTTTGAGTATTATTTGGAATTTGTTTTTTTAATCAAGATAGTATTCATCCGCAATCGAAATAGCTTCAGAAATAATTTTTAATCCTTCATCCACTTCTTCTTTACTCACATTTAACGGTGGAGCGATAAAAATGAAATTCCATCGTACAAAAGTGAACATTCCCAATTCTCTAATTTTTGATGCCATTCTATTGGTGGCTTCCATCTCGTCTGGTTTTGCATTCCAAGGAGTAACGGGTTCTTTGGTATCTCTATTTTTTACCAATTCTATACATCCCAACAATCCTGTATTTCTAAAATCTCCAATAGATGGATGTTTGGCTTTTAACTTCTCAACTTCCGATTCGATATAAGCGCCCATTTCAGCAGCTTTATCAATCAAATTTTCTTCATCAATTATTTTTAAATTCTCTAAAGCAGCAGCACAAGAAACGGGATGTGCCGAATAAGTAAGTCCTAATAAAAATGGCTTGTCATTAAAATAATTTGCGATTGTATCTGTCACAGTCATCGCTCCCAGCGGTAAATATCCCGAGGTCAAACCCTTTGCCATCACCATAATATCTGGTGTTACATTGTGATGATCTATCCCAAACATTTTTCCTGTTCTTCCGAATCCGCTCATCGTTTCATCATCAATAAAAAGGATACCATATTTTTTGCAGAGATCACTCACTCCCTTTAAATACATCGGTGGATATTTAATACATCCCGATGATCCTGATTCTCCTTCGAACAAAATTGCAGCAACAGATTCTGGATTTTCAAATTTTAAAACCCGCTCTAAATTTGCTAAAGAACGCTCACCACATTCCTCAATTGTATCCGAATTCCAAGGACAACGATACGCATACGGATTTTCGACATGCACCACATTTGGCATCGCTTGATTGTCCATAGGGAATTTTCGAGGATCACCACCGGCAGAAATCGCACCATAAGTTGCTCCGTGATACGATCTATAAAATGTTACTATTTTATGTCGCCCTGTATAAATTCTCGCTAATTTAATTGCGTTCTCAATGGCTTCTGCTCCACCCAAAGTGAAAAAAGTTTTGGTTAAATTTCCGGGAGTGATTTCAGCAATTTTTTTACCTAACTGCCCACGAACATCCGTAGCCATTCCGGGAAACACATAACTCAATTCTTTCATTTGGTTTGCAACAGCTTCGGTAATTCGTTGGTTGCCGTGACCAATATTTACATTCATCAACTGAGATGAAAAATCTAAATATTTTTTTTCGTCTCTGTCATACACATAACTGCCCTTGGCGTGTGATGCGTTGATAGGGTTTAGATTACCTTGTTTTGCCCAAGAAAAAAGGGTGTAGTCTAGGTTGTTTTTTATTATTTCGTTCATTAGCTTGTTTATTAAATTCTTGTCTTTGCGAAACCCGAAAGTGAAACGAATCGGGGTGTGGCAATCTCATATTGATTGTTATTATGATTAGTAAGATCGCCACGTCGTTTCTTCGTCACTTCTCGCGAAGACGATTTAAATTGTTTTTTCATATTCGTCTTTGCGAGGAACGAAGCAATCTGTAAATACATTTCTCAATAATTAAAAAGATCGCCACGTCGTTTCACTCCTTGTAATGACATTTATTATTCAATATAAAAATCATAATCATCTGCGTCGTCTGCGTTCTATTTTTTTTTGATTTATTATAAGATCCCAAATATTATTTTCATACTTCAAATAATTTTGGGATAATCGAGCAAGCTCGATTAACTCATCCAATTGGTTTGTGCTTCTGGATTCCATTTGGTGGTCGTCTTTTTATTTTGCGTCCAAAATTCGATAGAACTTCTTCCTGTAATATCTCCAACTCCAAATTTTGAATCATTCCATCCACCGAAAGAAAAAGGCTCTCTTGGCACTGGCACTCCGATATTAACCCCAATCATACCAGCACTTGCGCGCTCCATAACTTGTTTTGCCAAACCTCCACTTTGGGTAAATACCGCAGCGGCATTTCCGTAATTAGATCCGTTTTCAATCTCAATCGCCTCATCTAAATCTTTTGCTCTGATGATAGAAATCACAGGGCCAAAAATCTCTTCACGCGCCACAGACATATCCGTAGTTACATAATCAATAATGGTTGGTCCAACATAAAATCCACCTTCTTTACCCGCAACYGTTGTATTTCTTCCATCCAATAAAATCTTTGCTCCGTCAGCTTCTGCTTCGCTAATATATCTTTCGATTCGCTCTTTAGCAGCAGCTGAAATCACCGACCCTAAAGTATCACCCGTGGTTAATTTTTTTGCTTCATCCACCATTTTGTCGATGATATGTTGCACCTTATCTACACCCACCATCACCGATGCCGCCATACAGCGTTGACCCGCACAACCCGACATGGACGCCACAACATTCGACGCTGTCATATCCGGATTCGCATCTGGTAATACTAAAAGGTGGTTTTTTGCACCACCCAAAGCCACACATCTTTTTAAGGTTGATGTCGCTCTGATATAAACAATTTTGGCAACTTTGGTAGAGCCTACAAATGAAACCGCTTTAATATCTGGATGGTCACAAATGGCTTCCACCACTTCTTTTCCTCCATTTACTAAATTGAAAACACCATCAGGCAAACCAGCTTCTTTTAATAATTCTGCCATACGCACCGTACTCAACGGCACCACTTCTGATGGTTTCATTACCATCGTATTACCAAGAACTAAGGCGTTTGGGATTGTCCAATGCGGCACCATATTCGGGAAATTAAATGGTGATATACTTGCCACAACTCCCAAAGGTTTACGCTCAATTCTACACTCAACTCCTTTACTAACTTCCTGCACTTCGTTTACAACAATCTGCGGAAGAGAAACTGCGAACTCGCACAACTCCATACTTTTTTCGACTTCAGCTTGAGCTTCTCCATAGGTTTTCCCGTTTTCTAATTGGACAAGTTTTGTGAGCTCATCCATATTTTTTTCGAGCAACATTCTGTATCTAAAGAAAATTTGAACACGTTCTTTCAAAGTCATTTTAGACCATCCAACAAATGCTTTTTCCGCAGCTTGCACCGCATCATCTACATTTTTACTATTGGATAAAGGGACCGTTGAAATCACTTCTCCATTTGCTGGATTTAATACGTCTAAAGTTGGTTGGTTGTTTTTTACAAAGGCTCCGTTGATAAAATTTTCTACCGGAGATTGGGTTGATTTTTTTGACATGATTCTAACTATTTATCTTCATTTATTTTTTAAGCAAGAAGATAAATAT
>NVSL01000039.1 GCA_002401215.1 Flavobacteriaceae bacterium
TGAAAGATGTTGATTACTTTATTGATAATTTAGAATTTAAAATCGATAAAATTACACAAATCTCACCTATTAACTCAGTGCATCATAATGACACAAACCAAACAGCCAACCACTCTTACACATCACCATCAGCCTGCGTAACATTATGAAATGTYGGCARATTYTCGGTAATWCTGCCWGCACCYTTTTTRTTWATTTTRAACGTAACATCCTTTGTTGTCGTAAATAACAGCACAGATGAAAAAGGTTTTTTAAGATGTGATTTTAAGACTACAAAAGCCTCTTCTAATGTGAGTTTAACTTCCCTATCTTCTGTATCTTTAGATCTATAGCGAAATTTTAGCAAGACCATAAAGCCCTCAGCAACATAAACGGGTCTGATAAATATATTTTTTAAATTGGGTTTTCCAATAGTTTTCGCCATGGTTAACTTTGCAAAACGCTTTTCTTGAACGCTTTCTTTTACCTGTTCCAAAAAAAGGACAAACACATCTTGATACGACATAAACTAAAATTGATTTTAAAATATTTTGCTACCGTTGTACATATAGAATTCAAAAAATTCTATTTACGTCTGTTCGAGTGAAATTTTGATAAAAATTTTGTATCGAGAACTTATTTTAACTAAAAATACTATTCTCGATACTGTTTTTATTCGTTTCACTCATTAAAATTACTCGAATTGACGTATTTTTTTTCTAAATACACAACGGGTATTTCCGAGTTCAAAAGTAATACAAATAATCTTGTTCAATAATTCTACTTATCGTAATATTGCAATGAATTAATATAAAGAATTATGGGCGTCACCAAATCAGAAATATTTACAGACCAACAAAACCAAGTTTCTACTTTTGCAAAAGCATTTGCGCATCCTGCACGGGTTGCCATTTTAGAACATCTTTTTAATTTGAACGCCTGTATTTGCGGAGATTTAGTTGAAGAAATTGGTTTAGCCCAAGCAACCATTTCGCAACATTTAAAAGAGTTAAAAAACTTGGGGCTGATAAAAGGAGAAGTTGAAGGCACCAAAGTTTGTTACTGTATTCATCAAGAAAATTGGAATAAAATGAAGTCGGTAATGACTGAGTTTTTAACTCAGGATGAGAAATTAAAAGGGAGTTGCTGCTAGTGTTTGTTCCGATAGTTGTCGGAAGCGCTCAGCTACCAATAGTTCTCGATACAATTTATCGCTTTCATCGATAAATCACTCGAACTGACGTGACAATTACAATCAATAAAAAATAGAAAGTATGAAATTATCAGAAATTAAAAACACCTTAAGTCAATTAGACAAAATTGCATTTATGTTACCAAACGGAACGTTGGTACCCAATCATTTTCACGTAACAGAAATTGGAAAAATAAGCAAACATTTTATTGATTGTGGCGGAACCGTTAGAACAGAAAATGTCATCAATTTTCAATTATGGGAAGCCGATGATTATGACCACAGATTGCATCCAGAAAAATTAGTGAACATAATTGAGCTGTCAGAAAAAGTGTTAGAACTCGAAGATTTAGACATCGAAGTGGAATATCAAGGAGAAACCATCGGTAAATTTGGATTGGATTTTGACGGCATCAATTTCTTACTCACCACCAAACAAACGGATTGTTTAGCTAAAGAAGCTTGTGGTGTGCCCGAAGTAGAAACGGAGGCTTCTTGTTGCGAACCTGGAGCTGGATGTTGCTAGTTTCGGCTACGCTCAACCAAAGCTCGTTCCGATAGCTATCGGAACCGCTCAGCTACCCGGTTTTTGCAATAATCTATAAATATATAGAACACTGATGATGCTGATTAAATTGATACTCGCTGATTTGATTTTAACAAAAATAAAATTTGTCATTTCGACAGAGAGAGCTACGAACGACGAGAAATCTCATCAGGACGAGATTTCTAGACACTCCTAAAATCGCTTTGTCGGAATGACACGAACGAAATAATTATTTAAAAACAAATGCTTTTTACACCCATCAAAAACCAAATAGACAGTCTAGAAATTAATTCAATTTCTAAAGAACGAAAATTTATTTTACAGCCTTTAATCGATTTTATTCAGGATAAAATAAATCAACAAAAGGATATCAAACTCAACTTTATTTGCACGCATAATTCCAGACGAAGTCACTTATCACAAGTATGGGCACAGGTAATGGCACGCTATTTTAATATTGAAAACGTCACCTGTTTTTCTGGTGGTACAGAAGCTACGGCAATGTACCCAATGTCAGGAAAAGTCTTAGAAAAATCTGGATTTAAAATTGATAAAACTACCGAAACCAGCAATCCTATTTATCATATTTCGTATGCAGAGAATGCGAATCCCACCATCGCTTTTTCAAAAACTTTTGACGATGCTTTTAATCCGAAGTCAGAATTTTCGGCAATATTAACTTGTTCTCATGCCGATGAAAATTGTCCGTTTATTGCAGGTGCCGAAAAGAGAATTCCGATTACTTATGAAGACCCGAAAGCGTTCGATAATACTCCGTTACAAGGAGCAAAATATTTAGAGCGGAGTTTGCAAATTGCAACGGAAATGAAATTTGTATTTTCACAACTAAAAAAATAAAAATGACAGCAACTAAAAAATTAAGTTTCTTAGATAGCAAGCTCACACTTTGGATATTTATCGCCATGGGGTTGGGCGTTGCAATTGGATATTTTGTACCATCATTCCCAGATTTAATAAACAATATGAGTAGTGGAACGACCAACATTCCGATTGCCATCGGATTGATTTTGATGATGTATCCGCCCCTCGCAAAAGTAAATTACGCACTTTTACCAAAGGTTTTTAAGAATGTAAAAATCCTTTCAATCTCGTTATTGATGAACTGGGTTGTCGGCCCAATTTTGATGTTTGTATTGGCAATTATCTTTTTACATGATTACCCAGAATACATGGTGGGATTGATTTTAATCGGGCTTGCAAGATGTATCGCGATGGTTTTGGTGTGGAACGATTTAGCAGATGGAAGCGCAGAATACGGCGCAGGATTGGTCGCACTAAACAGTATATTTCAAGTTTTCGCCTACAGTTTTTATGCGTGGTTGTTTATCACAATCCTCCCTCCTTATTTCGGGTTTGAAGGTGCAATTGTCGATATTTCTATCAGCCAAATTGCAGAAAGTGTTGCTATTTATTTAGGAATTCCGTTTGTATTGGGAATCTTAAGTCGCACTATTTTAGTCAAACTAAAAGGAGAAGATTGGTACAGCAATAAATTCATCCCAACCATATCACCGTTGACATTGATCGCATTATTATTTACGATTGTGGTGATGTTCTCATTAAAAGGAGAATTGATTGTCGAGATTCCGATGGATGTCTTAATTATCGCAGTTCCATTATTGATTTATTTCACATTAATGTTCTTGATTTCATTTTTTGCAAGTAAAGCTTTGGGCGCACCCTATGACGAAAATATCTCAATATCATTTACCGCTACAGGTAATAATTTTGAATTGGCAATTGCAGTAGCCATCGCAGTTTTTGGACTCAATTCCGGACAAGCATTTGCGGGAGTTATTGGTCCATTGGTAGAAGTTCCTGCGTTGATTTTATTAGTGAAAGTTGCCTTTTGGTTGAAGAAGAAGTATTATTGAAAAGAGAGACTTAAGACCGCTTCGATTTTGGACAAAAGATTTAAGACTTGATTTTGAGGAGTTATAATATTTATCCTGTAAGTTTTTAAAAGCCTTGTAGATTTTTTTTAATAACACAATGATATGAGATTTCTCCTTACAGTCGAAATGACAAAAGCGCTATGTTTTTAGTCGGGTAAAAACTTCAAAAATTCAGCTCTATCAATTYCTTTTGCACCCAAACTCGCCAAATGATCATTGTACATTTGGCAGTCGATGAGTTTGTATTTTGAAATAGGTTGGTTACTTCGACTCCGCTCAGCAACCGAAAAACTCCCCGCAGCAACCAAATTGACAAAAGCAACTTTTGATGCATTGCTCACTTTACTAAACATAGATTCACCACAAAAAATGTTTCCGATTTCGAGACCGTATAAACCACCGACTAATTTATATTCCTCTTGACCACTTCGACTCCGCTCAGTGTCCAAAACCCAAACCTCAACAGATTTTGCAATTCCGAGTTTGTGTAATTTTATATAAGCTTCTTGCATCTCGTCTGTAATCCAAGTTCCGAATTCATCTTTTCTATTGATGTTTTTACAGTTAAAAATCACCTCTTCAAAAGCTTGGTTGTGGGTCACCTTAAAAATATCCTTCTTTAAAATTTGACGCATACTTTTTGAGATTTTCAACTCACCAGGAAACAAAACCATCCTTTTTTCTGGGCTATACCAAACTATTGGCTCGTCATCAGAATACCATGGGAAAATTCCACTTCTATAAGCGAGTAATAATCGGGCAGTAGATAAATCGCCGCCAATTGCAAGCATTCCATATTCGTTGGTAGTATCAACTGGTGGGAATTCTATTTTGTCGGTTAGAAAATGCATGGTATAAAAGTAAAAATATTTTATTTAAATGGATTCCTGCCTGCGCGGGAAAGACAAGTTTTCAAAACAAAAAAAGCGCATCAATTAAGATACGCTTGTTTTAGATTCCCGCCTACGCGGGAATGACAATTTATCTGATACCTATATAATATCGGAGTTTTTTATTATTAAAACGGTAAATCGTCTGCTTCGTTGCTAGATAAATCTGCTGCCTGAATTTCTTCCATCGGTGGTGCTTCTGCCCCTTGAGGTGCTGCTGCTTGTAAATTTTCAATTCTCCATCCTTGAATAGAGTTAAAATATTTTGCAACTCCCTCTGGATTAATCCACTCACGTCCTCTTAAGTTGATCGCGATTTTTACATCTTGCCCAACAGCATAAGAGTTTAACATGTCACATTTATCTTGTACAAACTCTACCATCAACATTTGAGGATATTGCTCATTTGTAGTTATTACCACTTCTCTTTTTCTAAATCCGCTCGCTCCAAAAGTTTGCGTTTCGCTAATCAATTTAATTTTCCCTGTTACTTCCATCGTATTGTTTCTAATTTTTTGTGTGACAAATGTACGTTTTTTGATATTTTTTTTCTTGCTGATTTTTTAGAAACTTATCAACAATNAAANCWTTWWTTTMWWWATTATTTACACTTCGACAAGCTCAGTGTGACAMRYATTTWGWYMNNARAWATTTAANGAGTNNCTYTCANTANATTGTAWTACAATNTANTGARAGNNACTCNTTAAATWTYTWRKNNCWAAATRNNTGTCASWCTGAGCTTGTYGAAGACGGTTTTCCTTTTAACTCATACTAATTAAAAATAGCTTCGTACATACGAACACAAACCGATGTGCGTTTTACTTATAACAATCAATTTATAAACTCTATATTTGTGTATATGTCTGCACTCAAAAACACCCAAATTACGCGCTGGATTGCCATCATCGCATCTTTCACTGTTGTTACACTTATCCTTTGGAATACCTACACTTTCTTTCAAAAATTTAAAACTGAAGAGCGTTCGAAAATGGAGATTTTAGGGGAAGCTTATGAACGATTTGCCAATGTTGATTTGAATGTTGATGTTGAGCTAGAGCGCTTTATTTTAGAGAGTAACAACTCCATCCCCATGATTATTACTGATGGTGATGACACTATTACTTTGTGGAGTAACTTGAGTGTTCCTGATACGATTGCCTACCCTGATTTGGATGTAAAACAGCGGATGACCTTGACCGAGCAATTGAGTTTAATGAAGGAGCAAAATACGCCGATTGATGTAAGCTATCAAGTTGAAAGCATCACAATTCAGCAGTTTATTTTTTATCGAAATTCTGATTTACTAAACAAATTGAAGTACTATCCTTTAGCGTTGATTTTGATTCTAGTCTTATTTTCTTCGGTGATATTCCTCTTTTTTAAATCATCAAAAATTGCGGAGCAAAATAAACTTTGGACAGGAATGGCGAAAGAAACTGCCCATCAAATTGGCACGCCACTTTCTTCTCTTTTAGGTTGGATTGAGTTATTGCGATTAGAAAATATTGACAAGAGTATTCCTGATGAAATTGAAAAAGATGTTACTCGATTGAATGTGATTGCAGAACGTTTTTCTAAAATAGGTTCGGTGCCAACATTAAAAAAATACAATGTAGTTGCCGAAACAAAAACAGCTTACAACTATTTTGAATCGCGCAGTTCTAAACAAATTGACTTTACTTTTAATAGTGATGTCAACCAAATTTCAGCTTTGTTAAATGTACAATTGTATGGTTGGGTGATAGAAAACTTGATTAAAAATTCGATTGATGCAATGCAAGGAAAAGGAAGTATCCGCATCGATATTACTGAAACTCCCAAACTTGTAAATATCTTAATTTCTGATACAGGTAAAGGGATTCCTAAAAATACACGTCAACGAATTTTCAACCCTGGCTACACCACCAAAAAACGCGGTTGGGGTCTTGGGCTCTCCTTATCAAAAAGAATTGTAGAAGAATATCACAACGGAAAAATATTTGTTCAAAAATCTGAACTCGGAAAAGGAACAACTTTTTGTGTGAGCTTGAAGAAGGCTTGATTAATGAATAGTTAAGAATTAATAGGGGAAAATGAATGATTAATAATGGATGATTACACATTTACCATATTCTCTTTTCATTWYWMWWKWTTMMWTWKSAATTNTTMCTKMTCYAAWAYCTYYWRAATATTYGGTTTAAARTAAKWWGGMCCTTTCAWAACYTTACCATCTTCTCTATAAATTGGTTTTCCATCAGCACCTAACTTGCTCATATTGCTTCGTTGAATTTCATTAAAAACCTCTTCAATTTTATATTGCATTCCGTGTTCTAAAATAGTACCGCACAAAATATAGAGCATATCACCCAAGGCATCGGCAACCTCAACCAGGTCATTATTTTGAGCAGCTTCGAAATATTCATCGTTTTCCTCTGCCATTAAATCATAACGGAGTTTGTTTTTAGCTTCTCCTAAATCTGCTGTAGGGGCGTGTTTTATTCCTAATTTAAACGCTTCGTGAAATTGCTGTACTGCACTAATTTTATTCTTCATTATCCTTGATATTTTATGTAATTTTACGCCCTAAAGATATACAATATGTTTTCATCTGGACAGAAAATTTTTGCGGTAATTTTTGCAATTGTATTTGCAGCTGCTATGGTATGGACCTACCGAAAAGATTTAAAACTACACAAAGTCCATTATAAAAAAACGTATCTCGTAGGACTTTCTGTTCTAGCAATTATTATCCTTTTTGTATTGATTACTTTTTCGATGCACTAAAATTAGACGGTAGACTTTTCTCAGATCTAATCTCTCAAATCTATCATCTCTTTTTAATCAATTATATTCGGATTCAACCATTTCTTGGCTTCGCTTAAATCCATCCCTTTTCTGTCTGCAAAATCTTTTACTTGCTCTTGGGTTATTTTCCCTAAGCCAAAATACTTCGCTTCTTTGTTTCCAAAATAATATCCCGAWACYGMTGMTGCWGGCCACATWGCCAWACTWTCGGTMARKKYWACACCKATKNNNTTTTCTWYNNCTTTNAACAMTTCCCAAATCGTCAACTTTTCTGTGTGATCTGGACACGATGGATACCCCGGTGCAGGTCGAATTCCTTTATAGGTTTCTTTAATCAAATCAACATTTGATAAATTTTCACTTGCTGCATATCCCCAATAATTAGTTCTCACTTCTTTGTGTAAAAATTCTGCATAGGCTTCTGCAAAACGATCTGCCAATGCTTTTACCATAATAGCATTGTAATCGTCATTTGCTGCTTCGTACTTTTCTGCCAATTCTTTGGTTCCGAATCCTGTGGACACACAAAAACATCCCATATAATCTTGTACACCACTTTCTTTCGGAGCGATAAAATCTGACAAGGCATAATTTGGTCTTCCCGCTGCTTTCTCTAATTGCTGACGGAGAGTTCTGAAAATATAGTTCTCACTTCGACTCGCTTCGTTCCGATAATTATCGGAACCGCTCAGCGACCGCCCCTCAGCGACCGCAATTTCAATATCGTCATCATTGATGGTGTTTGCAGGAAACAGTCCAAATACTGCTTTTGCTTTCAATAGTTTTTTAGTGACAATTTCTTTCAATAATTTTTGAGCATCTGCAAATAATTCGGTGGCTTGTTCACCAACAACATTGTCTTCTAAAATTGCTGGATATTTTCCGTGTAAATCCCAAGATCTAAAAAATGGACTCCAATCAATATAGGGTAATAACTCATCTAAAGTGATATGATCTAACACATAAACTCCGAGTTTATTCGGTTTTTTAATTTCTGACACTTTCCAATCTATATTGAATTTTCTCTCACGTGCTGTTGCCAACGAAATCATTTTTTTCTTTTTAGTACGACTTAAAAACTTGGTTCTGAACTCATCATAATCCGTTTTTAAATCAGAAATATATTTATCCGAAGTCTTTTTATTCAATAAATTTCCGACAACCGTAACCGCTCTTGAGGCATCATTTACATGCACCACGGCGTTTTCATATTGCGGATCAATCTTCACCGAAGTATGTGCTTTTGAAGTGGTCGCACCACCAATCATCAATGGTAATTTAAAATTGAGTCGCTCCATTTCTTTCGCCAAATACACCATTTCATCTAAGGATGGCGTTATCAATCCACTTAAACCAATCACATCTACATTTTGCTCTTTGGCGGCTTCAATAATTTTTTCTGGCGGAACCATCACACCCAAATCAATAATTTCATAATTGTTACATGCCAAGACAACACCCACAATATTTTTACCAATATCGTGTACATCACCTTTTACAGTCGCCATTAAAATTTTTCCGTTTGTTTGTTGAACACCGCCTTTAGCAGCTTCAATAAACGGAAGCAAATACGCTACTGCTCTTTTCATAACACGAGCAGATTTCACTACTTGAGGCAAAAACATTTTACCCGCTCCAAATAAATCACCCACCACATTCATTCCGGTCATCAAATTGATTTCTATGACTTCAATCGGTTCGTCTGCCTGCAATCTTGCTTCTTCAACATCTGCAACAATATATTCATCAATTCCTTTTACCAAGGCTCTAGTGATTCTATCCTGAATCGGTTCTTCTCTCCAAGATAAATCAAAAACTTGTTCTTTTTTTGATCCCTTTACAGTCTCAGCAAAATCTAATAATCGTTCGGTTGCATCGTCCCTTCTATCGAGGATTACATCTTCTATTCGTTCTAATAAATCCTTCGGAATATCATCATAGACCTCTAACATCGCCGGATTCACAATTCCGATATTCATACCCGCCTCAATGGCATAATACAAAAATACGGAGTGCATCGCTTCACGAACTCCATTGTTTCCTCTGAAAGAAAACGACACATTACTCACGCCACCACTCACACTTACATGTGGTAAATTTTGACGTACCCAACGGGTTGCCTCAATAAAATCGATGGCATTTTTTCGATGCTCATCCATTCCYGTTGCYACAGGAAAAATRTTTAAATCGAAAATAATATCTTCWGRMGCAAACYYKACTTTATCAACTAAAACTCTATACGACCTTTCTGCAATTTCAATTCTACGCTCATACGTATCGGCTTGACCAACTTCATCAAAAGCCATCACAATTACTGCTGCTCCGTATCTTTTTATTTTTTTTGCATGCGAAATAAACTCCTCTTCTCCTTCTTTTAAAGAGATAGAATTTACGATACATTTACCCTGAACTACTTGCAATCCTGCTTCGATGATTTCCCATTTCGAAGAATCAATCATCATCGGTACACGAGAAATATCGGGTTCGGCAGCAATCAAATTTAAAAAACGAACCATGGCTTCTTTACCATCAATCAAACCATCGTCCATATTAATATCAACAATCTGCGCACCACCTTCTACTTGRTSWCKWGCAATWKCCAAAGCYTCATCAAAYTTYTCTTCWTTTAYCAAACGTAAAAACTTACGAGAACCTGCTACATTTGTGCGCTCACCTACATTGATGAAGTTACTATTTTCATCTATGATTAGGGGTTCTAAACCCGATAACCTTAATGGTTGTTTGTTGATTGTTGTTGGTTGTTGGTTATTAGAATCCATACCTATTTATTTTTATAATAATTAATGAATCCGTTTAACAACTTCTTACATGAAATTATTTTTTCTAACATAATTTCCAAATCTTCTATTGATATATAATTTAAATCTGATGCTACTAATATTTGAGTTTCTAGTTCGTATAACGAACCTCTAGAAATAAATAAAAAATGAATCGTATCTTTTGTAGTTTGCCTTCCACAACCTTCAGCAATATTAGATGGAACTGAAACTGCACATCTTCGGAGTTGATTTGTCAATCCATACACCTCTTCTTTTGGAAACGATTTTGTTTGTTGGTAAACCRTCGTTACCAACTCCCTTGCTTTCTTCCAAACATCTAATTCTGTATAATTCATTCTATTTTTTCTTTACAACACCAACAACTATCAACTAGCAACACCTCTCGGTTTATAACCCTTTGTAACCTCAGCAATTGCTCTGATATGATCGGGAGTTGTACCACAACATCCTCCAATGATATTAATCAAACCTTTGTCTAAATATTCTTTAATTTGATCTGCCATTTCTTCGGGAGTTTCATCATATTCACCAAAGGCATTTGGCAATCCTGCATTGGGGTGTGCCGAAATTCCGAAGGGTGCTTTGTCAGAAACTATCTGCAAATAAGGTGTCAATTGTTTGGCTCCTAACGCACAATTAAATCCGACAGTCATCAACTCGATATGTGATACAGAAATCAAAAAAGCTTCTGCTGTTTGTCCGGATAAAGTTCTACCCGAAGCATCGGTAATTGTTCCGCTAACCATGATCGGAATACGCAATCCTTTTTCGTCATTTACCTCTTCAATCGCAAACAATGCTGCTTTTGCATTTAAGGTATCGAATACGGTTTCAACTAAAAATACATCTACTCCCCCTTCTGCCAAGGCTTCGGCTTGTTGCTTGTAGGCGACTCTTAAATCGTTAAAAGTTACTGCTCTAAATCCTGGGTCATTTACGTCGGGTGACATTGATGCTGTCCTATTTGTAGGTCCGATTGACCCCGCCACAAAACGTGGTTTATTTGGCTCTGAAATGGAAAACTCAGCAGCCACTTCTTTGGCTAATTTTGCCGATTCATAATTTAATTGATAAACCCATTTTTCCATATCATAATCTGCCATACCAATGGTAGTSGWWSWAAARGTRTTKGTYTCTATAATATCGGCACCTGCATTAAAATATTTTCGGTGGATTTCTTTAATCGCCTCTGGTTGGGTGATGGACAACATATCGTTGTTCCCTTTTACCGAAGTATGGAAATCTTTAAACTGCTCACCACGATAATCTTCTTCAGAAAAATTATGTTGCTGAATCATGGTTCCCATCGCTCCATCGAGGATGAGAATTTTTTCTTTTAATATGTCTTGTATTTGACTCATAATCTTTTAACCCTTCTTGATGAGATTCTTGCTTACTGAAACGAGTTAATATTTTCAACAGGAATAACATCAAAATAATTAGTTTGCAAAGATATTCATTAATCAAATAATAATGTATTCTAATTTCGTATAAATTTTAGGGTTTTATTGTCATTCTAACATTTGATATTATTGAGATACATACGCATAAAAAAGACCTAACAGGTTTTGGAAAACTGTTAGGTCTGGTGTTGCTGTTTCTCCTGAAGTAGAAAGGACAAAGTAGGTTATGTATCCGTCGAATTAATCATTCTTCCAATAAGCGGGATTTGTATCTTCTGAGAGTTGATTCCAATAATCTTGATTGACGGTATGTTGACCATCGAGTGTTTTTAAACGTCTTGAGAAAACCCAAATGGTTGGATGAAATGTCATGTCTGTAACTCCAACTGTGTACAACTGTGGCTCTTCTTCTGTCTTTCTTTTTTCTTCTTGAATCACCACTTCAAAGCCATTAAATTCCAATAATTTTTGCAAGAATTCTTTTCGAGATTCCTCAATTTTTTTCTCAACAAAAGTTACTCGTTGCTCTCCAATGCTTCCAAATGCGTGTTTACCTGCTAATCCCATATATACTAAATTACAAATACCAAATTACAATTTACTTATTTCAAAAATATAATCATAAATAGGACTGTACAATCCTACAAATAAAATACCGATCACTGCGATTACCAATCCTAATTTCATGTAGATTTTATTATCAAAATACGGAATTGCAGTTTCACTTTTTCTCAAGAACATGGCTCTAATTACCTTTAAATAATAGAATAGTGAAATGGTTACATTCACCACTGCTAGGAAAACTAAGAGGTACATTCCCTGACTCGCTGCTGCTGTAAATAAAAAGAATTTACCAAAGAATCCTGCTACTGGCGGAATCCCCGCCAACGAAAACAATGCCAACATCATTACCAAACTCAACTTTGGATTGGTGCGATACAATCCGTTATAATCATCCATATTTTCTTTTCCTGATTGTAAGGAAATGGATTGTACGACTCCGAATGCCGCTAAATTTGTAAAGACATAAATTCCGACGAAATACACGACTGTTGCAATTCCTAATTGATCGTTAGACATGATTCCTAATAAGATAAATCCTGCTTGTGCAACGGATGAGAATGCCAAAAAGCGTTTCATATTTTGTTGACGAAGGGCAAATAAATTCCCGATAAACATGGTTGCCAATGAAACGATGTACAGCAAATTATGCGTCACTAAATCAAAAGGTTTCATGACCGTAAATAAGACAATCATCAAAATCATAACTGCTGCTCCTTTTGAAATAACTGACAAATAAGACGCGATTCCGATCGGCGCTCCTTCATACACATCGGCAGTCCAAAAGTGGAACGGAACCAATGATATTTTAAACGCCAATCCAGTAAAAAAGAAGATAAATCCTAATAAACTCAAGTTAGAATAGGTTAAAACTTCTGCAACTTCTGTGAATTGAATCGTTCCGGTTGTAGCGTATAATAATGACACTCCGAACAAAGRAGTTCCCGATGCTAAGGCTGCAGATAATATAAATTTAATACCTGCTTCGGCTGATTTTCGTTTGGAAGTTTCAAAAGCAACTAAGGCTGCAACTGGTAATGCCGACAACTCTAATCCCAAGAAAAACATTAAGAAATCACCTGCAGAAATCATGTAATACATTCCTAGAAGAGATGAGAACATCAGAATAAAAAATTCGGTAGATTTATTTTCTGGAATTACTTTTTCTTTGATCCAATCCGCAGATTGAAGTAGGATAATGAGCACTCCAACATTCAACACATTTTTAAATAAATGGATTAAAGTCGTGGTTCTAAACATCCCGCCAAAGACCGATCCTTCTTGCATTGGTAAAAATCCAATTATCGTGTGAACCACGAAAAGTCCAATAGCAAAATTGAGCAATCCTTTTTTATTATTCGAAAATATTTCGCCGATTACCAACAGTAAAATTACTGCGAGTAATAGTAACTCTTGGCGCATTAATAAAAAACTTTCTATGTTCATTTCTTTATAAATTACAAAAATCAAATTCCAAAACCCAAATCTTAAATTCCAAGGTTAAATTTTAAAATTATCTTTTTATTCTTGTTTTATCTTTTCTTTCTAATTCCAATTTGGAATTTAATCCTTTGAGGTTCCTCGTCTCTCTGTCGGAATGACATCACCGATCTATCATCCGTCATCGGTCATCGGTCACTTCAAACATCACAACATCCTCTCAATAAACGGCAATAAACTYTCTCTAATCATATCGCTCAACCAAAGTGGTGTCATCCCCATAAAAATAATTGGGAGCAACAACAAAATCACGCCTGCTCTTTCGTACCAAGTTGCTTTTTCTAAATTTTCAAATTCGGTGTTTTTCACAGGGCCCATCAACATCATTCCTACCACTCTTAAAATATAAACTGCGGTGATTACAATTGCCGAAACAGTGATAATTGTTGCGACTCTATGAAACATATCTTCATGCTGAAATGCGCCTACAAATATTTGCATCTCTGCCATAAATCCGCTGAAACCTGGAAGACCCAATGATGCCAATCCTGCGATGACATACATCACCGAAATAAACGGAATTACTTTAAGTAAACCGCCTAATTTTGTAACATCTCTGGTGTGAGTTCTTCCGTAAATCATTCCGATTAATGCGAAGAATAATGCGGTCATAAATCCGTGGGAAAGTGATTGTAAAATGGCTCCGTTCCACGATGTTCTGTTCAACATCAACAAGGCAAATAATACCATCCCCAAGTGACTTACAGATGAGTATGCGTTGATGTATTTTAGATCTGTTTGTTTGACTGCTGCTAAGGCTCCGTAGAACACTCCGATAACCGCTAAAACGATGAAAAAATCTGACCAAATCAATGCGCCTTCTGGCAATAAATACATGGCAACTCTAAAAACTCCGTAACCTCCTAATTTCATCAAAACACCCGCATGCAGCATTGACACTGCAGTTGGCGCAGATGCGTGACCATCTGGCGACCAGGTATGAAACGGGAACATTGCACCCAATACTGCGAATCCGATAAAGGTAATTGGGAAAAATAATTTTTGTGCTTCTACCGGAATATTGACTTTCGCAATTTCAAGAATATTAAATGTCAATGCACCTCCATCTGCWYYTGAATTRAAATARATTCCTARAAYYCCRACYAACARWAMWGCCGATGCTCCCATCAACATTAAAGTCAATTTCATGGCTGCATATTCTTTCGGCCCTGAACCCCAAATTCCGATTAACAAATACATTGGTATTACCGCTATTTCGTAAAATACGAACATGGTAAATAAATCGATTGAGATAAAAAACCCGAAGACACCCGTTGCTAAAACAATTAAAGAAATAAAGAATTCTTTTGGTAAATCTTCCATTTTCCAGGAGATTAAAACTCCGGCTAAAACGACGATGGATGACATTACAATCATCGCTACAGAAATACCATCTACCCCAACGGTATAATGAATGTTGAAATGCTCGAACCAGGTCATGTCTGTAACAAAGACCATGATATCGTCATTTATTTTTCGCTCTTTAAAATAGGCATACACCAAATTAAAAGACATGAGGGCTTGCACTGTCATCCCCACAAGTGAAACGATTCTTGCTTGTTTTAAATTCTTCGTAAACACCAATATTAGAATGGTGATTGCGGGTACTGTTACAAATAACGTTAATATATCCATCTGCCTTAAATAATCCAATTATAAATAAAAATCATTGCTAAAACCACGGCTCCTGCAACAAATGCAAATGCGTAATCTTGCACTTTTCCTGATTGTAATCCTTTAATTTTTTCGGAAGTTGTTACAACAGAATCTCCAACTAAATCCATTGTTTTGTCAACTACTTTTTTATCAAACCAAGCAAAAGGAGTCGAAATTCTTTTGAAAATAATTTCTTTGGTGATGAACATATAAACTTCATCAATATAAAATTTATGGTATGCCCACGTGTATAATCTGCCGAAGGATTTTGAAACTTTATCTGGCAAATCATTTGGTTTTTTATAGAAAATGTAAGCGATGATTATTCCGATCATTCCAACCCCAACTGCAATTGCTGCAAGCGGATAATTTAGGTGAGCTTCGAACGATTGATGATCGGCAGTTACATATTCACTAAAGTGGATATAGCCTGCTGCGACTGACATAAATGCTAAAAACATCAACGGAATCGTCATCGATTTTGGTGACTCGTGTGGCAGATGTTCGTAGGTTTTATCTTTGCCCCAGAAAATTCCGAAGTACAATCTAAACATATAAAAGGCTGTCAATCCTGCCACAAAAACACTGATAAAATAAATGATTTTATTGTGCTCATAAGCCGCGACTAAAATTTCGTCCTTACTAAAGAATCCTGCGAATCCCGGTACTCCAGAAATGGACAATGCGGCAATTAAAAAGGTGATATGTGTGATTGGCATGTACTTTCGTAAGCCTCCCATATCTTGTAAATAGTTGCTATGCACTGCATGAATAATTGAACCTGCTCCTAAGAACAATAAGGCTTTAAACATGGAATGTGTAAACAGGTGAAACATAGATGCCATATAGCCTAAACCGTCGTGACCTTCGTAACTCGATACTCCCAAAGCCAACATCATATATCCAATTTGCGACATGGTAGAGAATGCCAAAACGCGTTTGATATCCGTCTGCGTTAAGGCGATAATTGCAGCAATTAATGCGGATATCGCTCCGACCCAAGCCACAATATTTAGGGCAAATCCATCCTCAACAAAATAATACATCGGGAACAATCTTGCCACCAAATACACCCCTGCAACGACCATCGTCGCAGCGTGAATTAATGCCGAAACCGGTGTTGGTCCTTCCATGGCATCGGGCAACCAAATGTGTAATGGGAACATTGCAGATTTTCCTGCACCACCCATAAATATTAAAATCAACGCCCAAGCGACTACAGATAATCCCATAAATGAAGTGGATGCCCAATCTAAAACTAAGTTTCCTGAATCAACAGCATTTAATGTTTCAAAATCAAAAGTACCAGTATAGAATCCGATGATTAAGATTCCGATTAAGAATCCTAAATCGGCAAAACGAGTTACAATAAATGCTTTTTTTGCTGCAGCAACTGCGGATGGTTTTGTGTAATAAAATCCGATTAATAAAAAGGATGATACTCCAACCAGTTCCCAGAAAATATAAATTTGGAATAGGTTTGTTGCTAATACCAATCCTAACATAGAGAAAGTAAACAGCGATAAGAAGGCAAAGAATTTTGTATATCCGGGGTCGCCTTTCATGTAACCGCGACTGTAAATATGAACCACAAATGAAATGGTTGTCACCACGATTAACATCATCACAGAAATCTGATCTATTAAGACTCCCATATCGATTGAGAGTGAATCAGTAAAACTCATCCATCGCCATTTTTGAACGAAAGTTTGATAGACTCCATCGACTTTACCAACGACAAAAAAGTATTGATACGCAGTGTAATACGACAAACTTAGGGAGGTAAATAAGCCCAATGAACCAATCACTCCAGACACTGATGGCTTGATTTTATTGTAATTAATTCCGAGTAGCAAAAAGATTGCTAAGGGAATTAACGGGATGAGAATTGTATATGTAAAATCCATTTTTTACTATTTTTTTTATGCTTGGTGACGGGTTGTGGTTGCTCGTTGTTAGTTTTTAGTTGTTGGTTGCATATCCTTATCAAAAAAACTTAATTATTCATTTCTACTTATTCCTTTTTCACTATTAATTCTTCATTAATCTTTTCAATACTTCATCACTTCAGTATCTTCTACCTCAACAGAAGTAACGAGTTTATACAAGTTGATTATTATTGCGACTGCCAAGGCTGTTTCTGCTGCAGCGACTGCAATGATGAAAATCGAAAAGAAAACTCCTTGTAAACTTTCTGGGTACAAATAGGTATTGATGACCACAAAATTTACAGCGGATGCGTTTAATATCAATTCAATCGACAACAACATTGTTATTAAGTTCTTACGAGTCAAGAAACCATACACGCCAATAAAGAATATTATTGTTGTTAGGGTTAAAATTTCGTAGATGGTGATTCCTTGTATCATTGTTTAATTGTTTGATGTTTGATGACCGATGACGGGTGACCGAAGTTAGTTTCCAAATTAATTTTTATCTTTTATTTTAATTTATTTCTAAAAGCAATCATCATATTCATTAGGTGGAATGATTCATTATAATATTTAATAAATTCATCCTCATTTATATAATTTCTTCTCTGCGCTTTATACAAACAAGTCACAACCTCTGCTAATGACCGAATTGAATAACCCATAAACTTTTTTTGCTCTGGATTCGATTGTCCGATGGATCCTTCTGAAATATTTAATGCGATAGAATCAACTGCTCTTCTAATTTGAGATGATAAATTATATATTTCCTTTTTTGGAAAACGTTCAGTCATCAAATTAATATCCTCTCCAAGATCCATCGCCTTCTGCCAGATAATTAATTTTTCAAACTTAAATTTCATCTCTATTCAATTTTATTTCGTTATCCGCTATCAAACACCCGTCACTCCTCCGTCATAAATCTTCCGTCACCTGTCTCCCGTCACCCAACTATCTTTCCAACTTCTTCCCTTTCGCTACCACAATTGCACCGATCATTACCGCAACAAGTAATACACTAATTACCTCAAATGGCAAAATATATCCACCATCACCAACACTTAATAATCCCATCCCGATATCTTTTACCTCAATTATTCTTGAGTTTTCTGCGGGATTAAAATCAAAAGTAAAAATCGCATATAATGTTAATACGATGCCGATAATACTTAATGCTGCTGCTAAAACGCGCTGCTTTAAATTGGTTTCGTCTAATTTTAGTTCGATATGATGCACCAACAATACCGAAAAGATAATCAGTACGATAACTCCCCCAGCATACACTGCTAATTGCACCGCTGCCAAAAAGGAATAATCTACCATGAAATAAATTCCGGAAATCCCGATTAAAACAAACAATAAATAAATTACTGCACGTAACATTTTTCTGCTCGATACCGCTTTAATAGCGAAAACAATCATGATAATTGCGAGTATGTAAAAAATAATTCTTTCCATAATTAGTCTTCTATTCCTGCTTTAACTTTTGATCCTGGTTGATTCAACACCTTTGTCAATGACGTTCTATCATACACTGAATTTTCAAAATTCTGCGCCCAAACAATGGCATCCGTAGGGCAAGCCTCGATACACAAACCACACATCGTACACATTGACAAATGATAAATATGCTGATCAATTTTTTTCTTCTTTTTACCTGTTTCCTCGTCTATTGCGCGATCCCAAATAATTTCAATAGTTCCATTCGGACAAGCAATTTCACATTTTTGACAACCCGTACATCGGTGTTCATTTACATCATCGTGCGGCATTACCACCTCGCCACGAAAACGATCGAACATTTTTAGGGTATCTCTATTATCAGGATATTGCTGCGTGAGTGCTCCTTTTCTTGCGCGAATAAAATACCCACCTGTAACACTCATTCCGGTGAGTAAGGTTTTTATTCCGTTGTATATGTCTGAAAAATAACTCATCTTATTTTAAAATTCCAAATGACAAAAAACAAATCCCAACTTTTGATTCGTATTCAAATTATGTTCTGTTTTATTGATTGTCATTTACGTTTATTATTTGTTATTTAATTTTTGGCGCTTGCTATTTGATTAAATTATCCACCCTAACCATATCATTATTGCCATCAGTACGATGTTTACTAAATTTATTGGCAATAAATATTTCCACTCTAATGTTAATAATTGATCTACTCTTAATCGTGGGAATGTCCATCGAAACCACATCATCAAAAAGATGATTCCCAATACTTTTATAAAGAACCAGAATACCTGTGGAAACCATGTAATCTCATCTGTAATTCCGAATGGCGATAACCATCCTCCGAAAAATACGACTACTGCAATCGATGAGATGATGAACATATTGATGAATTCTGCCAAGAAAAAGTAAGCGAATTTCATCCCCGAATATTCGGTATGAAAACCTGCTCCTAATTCTGATTCGGCCTCTACCAAATCAAAAGGTGCTCTGTTTGTTTCTGCGGTTCCTGCAATCATAAAAATCATAAAAGCAATKAYWSMKRSTRWMYSWMYTYKCAAAAWMMRCCARMSWYSWRKSYGYYKMAYAAACTTTTTCCATAATATCATTGATTTCAATGACGCAATTTACTCAAAAGATATTTCTGAAGTAAAGAGAACACACAATATTC
>NVSL01000040.1 GCA_002401215.1 Flavobacteriaceae bacterium
AATTTTGAATTCCAAATTCTTCAGCTGCATCAATTAGAGCTAATAAATGATTAATATGCGAATGCACACCACCATCGCTCAACAATCCCAAAAAATGAACATTCTTGTTATTGTTTTTAGCATAGTTAAAGGCATCTACTAAAACTTGTTCATGAGCTAAAGTTTTGTTTTTAACAGCCAAATTTACTTTTACCAAGTCTTGATATACAATTCTACCAGCGCCGAGATTCATGTGTCCTACTTCGCTGTTTCCCATCTGTCCTTCGGGTAGTCCGACATTCAATCCGTCAGTTCTTAAAGCCGCATTTGGATAGTCGTTATATAAGGAGTCGATAAACGGAGTTTGCGCATTATCGATTGCAGAAACTTTAGGGTCGGGTGATGTTCCCCATCCGTCTAAAATCATCAAGATTACTTTTTTATTCATGGTAATTACTGATTAAAATATGTTTTGCAAAGATACAAAATGAAGAGAAATATTCATCCGAAATAGTGTCGAAAAGGTTTTAGGATAATTTAATAAAATCGGTAAAAATAATATTTATGTTAAAATAATTTCAAWKWRRATGRATTTAACATAATGAAAGTTAAACTCTGTTAAACAGTGTTAAACCATGTAACGGAGTTGTAATTCTGAGCGTCTCTTATACAAATACTAATTTAAAACATTTATTATCATGAAAAACATTTTATTATCATCGTTATTTATTGTAGCTGTAGGATTTAACTCTTTTGCTACAAAAAATAAAATTAACAAAGAAGTATCAATAGTAGAAATTAATGTTGTAGGACTAAGTACACTCTGTAAGTTAATTCAATTAGGAGATGTTGAAGGCGTTAAAAATTTAATTGAAAATGGTACAAACATCAATCAAAAATCTAAAGGAATGACGCCTCTTATGTTTGCTGCACGTCAAAACAAAGTTGAAATTGTAAAATTATTATTGTCTAGAAGTGCAAAATTAAAAACAAAATCAGATAGTGGGATGACAGCTTTAGATTTTGCTGAAAGATCAAAAGCTACTGAAAGTTATTATTTAATTAAGAATGCATTAGAAATGTAGAATATCTAGAACCCTAATTGAGAAAAGTGTTTGTTAATTACAAGCACTTTTTTTTATGATTAAATTTTAAAATCGACAGATACTATTTTTAAAATATTTATAGTTAACGAATTCCGAATCACTATCTTTGCAAAAAATTTATCAAAAAATGAATACCATTGTAGCAATTGTTGGGCGACCAAATGTGGGGAAATCTACCTTATTTAACAGATTAATTCAGCGTAGAGATGCTATTGTTGATTCTGTTAGCGGAGTCACCAGGGACAGACATTACGGAAAATCTGACTGGAACGGAAAAGATTTTTCGGTGATTGATACCGGTGGATATGTAGTTGGGTCTGATGATATTTTTGAAGAAGAAATAAGAAAACAAGTAAATCTAGCAATCGAAGAATCTGACATTATTATTTTTGTTGTGGATGTAACTGAAGGGATTACTCCGATGGATACCGAAGTTGCAAACTTACTCCGAAAAGTTAAAAAGCCAGTTTTTATGGCGATTAATAAAGTTGATAATGCGATGCGCGAAGAAGATGCGTATGAGTTTTACAACCTTGGCTTAGGAGAATATTATACCATCTCATCCATCAACGGAAGTGGTACGGGTGAGCTGTTAGATGCTATTGCCGAAATTATCCCTGAGGATGCTGAAGAAGAAGATAATGAGCTTCCGAGRTTTGCYGTCGTGGGACGGCCAAATGCAGGAAAATCATCTTTTATAAATGCCTTGATTGGTGTTGAAAGAAATATTGTTACGGATATTGCTGGTACAACTCGTGATTCTATCGACACCAAATACAATCGTTTTGGATTTGATTTTAATTTGGTGGATACTGCCGGAATTAGACGTAAAGCAAAAGTAAAAGAAGATTTAGAATTTTACTCGGTAATGCGTGCTGTACGTACCATTGAACATTGCGATGTTGCTTTAGTAATGATTGATGCATCTCGTGGTTTTGAAGGACAAGATCAAAGTATATTTTGGTTGGCTGAGAAAAATAAAAAGGGAGTTGTAGTCCTCGTAAATAAATGGGATTTGGTGGATAAAGAAACCAATACCATGCGAGATTATGAAGCAATGGTGCGAAAAGAAATTGCACCTTTTACAGATGTGCCAATTATTTTCACATCTGTTTTAACCAAACAACGGATTTTTAAAGCAATTGAAACTGCAGTGCAGGTTTTTGAAAACCGTAAGAAAAGGATTCCAACAAGCAAGCTAAATGAAACGATCTTAGAGATTGTAAAACAAAATTCTCCTCCAGCTTGGAAAGGGAAATTTGTAAAAATAAAATACTGTATGCAGTTGCCAACACCAACACCTCAGTTTGTGTTTTTCTGTAACCTACCGCAATATGTACGTGATCCTTACAAGCGATTTGTTGAAAATAAATTACGTGAAATTTATGATTTTAAAGGAGTACCAATTGTAATTTATTTTAGACAGAAGTAAGAAATTAGATAAGAGAATTTAGATTTTAGAAAATAGACTTCAAAAAAATTAAGACTTTAGTAAAAGAGCTTTTATATCCCGTTCTATTTCATCAGAAAAAAGAAAATATTCTTTTACAATGAAGCCATTTTTATCTAAAAGAAAATAAGTAGGGAAACTGTTTATCTCATATAGTCTATGAAGTTTCTCTGTTCCGATTAAATTTAAATATTCTATGTTTTTTGCAGTCAGCATCCTCTTAACATTATTTTGGTTTTCCGTTGAAATCCCAATAATTTTAATGCTGTTTTTATATTTATGATGAAGCGCATTAATTTTGGGTAATGAACGAATACAAGGGCTACACCAAATTTCCCAAAACGAGATTAATGTTGTCATATTTTGTTGAATATGTACTAACTCATTAGTATTAATATTTNGGATATTTTCCAAAAAGAATTGTTGCCCAATTTTCGAATTTCGCTTTATTTCTACAACCTCTTCCATTACGAAGTCTTGCAAGTTGTTTTTATACATCTCAATTGAGCTTTCAACTTGCTCATTTWCTTTTACATTTTCAATGATAAAATACTGTGAACGTTTTTCTCCAGACATTTCAGAAGTCTTTACAATTTTGGATGGTATGAAAGTCTGCTTATCTATAAAAATTTCYTTTCTGATATTTGAAATATTGTAGATAGTATCATTTTCATATTGATAATTGAGCTTATAACTATTTTTAGTTTCTATTAAACTAACAGACTTGTAAACAGTGTCTAATCGAATTAAATTTTCAGGTATCAATTGACCTCCAGGGCTTCCTAAAAAGCCATAATAGGATTTTACTACTTTATATGAATTATTTTCATTTGAGATTTCAAAGGCTCTATTCTTATCATGTAAATATTCTTTGCTAGTTGAATTTGGAACGGCATAGAATGACATGCCAAACAATGTATCATTCTCATTTTGTTCCAACAAAACCAACCCACCTCTATTCATCGTTGATTCTTTACTAAAAGTATCTATTCTAACAACTTGATATTCTATTTTTTTATACGAATGCTTTTTCTTATCAAATTCATTAGCTACAAAGTCATAACTCTTTTGATTTTGACAACTAAAAACAATTAGCATTAAAAAAAATAATTTGAAATAATTCATAAACAACAAATTAGAAAACCAACTAATACTTTAATTAATATCAGTTGGTTTAATGTTAAAATTAACAACCAGACATACAAATATATTCACTATTAATTTTACAATTATGATCACTTTCACATCTATATCCTTTGTGATCAGTTAACATTTCAATTGTAATCCCAAATAGCCGCCAAAAATCTTCAACTTCTTTTTCGGAAAGTTCTTTCTCCATATCGGTGTATTTTGCGGTAACTAATATTCCACCTTCAACAAATTTAAGGCTATTCTTAAAGTCTAATAAAACTTTATCACTTAGCTTATAAATTACAGAAGTTTTTTGTTTAGCATAAAATTCAAAATCAGGCTTTGAAAATATTTTTTGCATCTCTTCTGTTTTACTTTCAAGTTCATTTTTATTCTCTAAACTATTATTCGATAATCCATCTTCTGTATTACTACAAGAGTAAACAGAAATTGATAGTGCTAAAATTAACATCACTTTAATTATATTTTTCATAATCGTAAAATTTTGAGCATTATTGCTCATTAAAAATTTGTTAATTCTACGAGGTGTCTTACTTTTGTAATACTTCCTCTGTTTGTATTTAAATAGCTATGTCATTAGTTGTTGGTTTTAGGTTAAACATTTATTAGATCATTTGTACTCTTAAAATTTTTACWAACAGAGGTTTTTYWGCACTCTATTTTATACATATAAATTCCACGCATCAACATTAATTGATGTGAATAATAGATTCCTGCCTACGCAGGAATGACACTAAAATTATTGGATTTGGGGTCCGCAATTTTTCTTTTACAATTGTAAACGTAGTAAAAAAAAATACTATTTATGCAAGAAATTTTGAAAAGTTTTGAAATATCACGGTAAACCATGAGGTGGTTTTTTTTGTAACTAACTTATTATGTGACGTTTGAAAATTTAGAGACTTTGATATTTGGAATTTGCAAATTTAAACCTTCCTCATTTAACCAAAAAAAGCCAAATCAATCGATTTGGCTTTTTGTTTATTTTTTTATTTTTGGGATTTGTCATTTGTTTTTTGGAATTTCCAAAAGACTACCATCCTCCACCAGCACCTCCGCCGCCGAAGCCTCCGCCTCCGCCGAAACCACCAAAGCCTCCGCCGCTACTTCCACCGAAGCCGCCTGAACTTCCTCCACCAAAACCGCCACGACCCATGCTACTCAGAATAAGAACGTCTAATAATGTGCCAGCTACAGATGCTTTACCTCCATTTTTACCACCGCCTCTTTTTCTTCCAATTACAGCCATGATGATAAAAAAGAGAACGATTAAAATAGGAAAGAAATCGCTTAAATTTTCTTTATTAGATTTTCTCTCACCCTGATATTCTCCTATCATAATTTGAAAAACAGCATCCGTTGCTTGGTCTAAACCTTGGTAATAATTTTGTTGCTTAAAATTAGGAACAATGATGTTTCTATATATTCTACTTGTCAGCGCATCGGTCAATAAATGTTCGACACCATATCCGGCAGAAATCCAAACTTTACGGTCATCAATCGCTACTAAAATAACGATTCCGTTATCTTTCCCCTTTTGACCAATTTCCCATTTATGACCTAATTCTGTAGCATATGAACTCACTTCTGCTCCATGCAATGACTTGCGAATCATTACAAACATTTCAGTAGATGTAGAGTCGCTATACTTTTCTAACTTGTGTGATAATGCATTAAATTCTGCTTGATTCAACACTCCTACACTATCAATTAATGCAGGAATAAATGAAGGTTTATCCGGAATATCATATTGCGAAAACCCTTGTAGGTTGACAAAAAATAATCCAACAAATAAGATGTAAAATAACTGTTTAGCTTTGTTCATTACCCTTTTGATATTTCGTCAGACAATTCATTAGTATCGTCGGATTGGTATGGGAAAAATTCTTTCAATTTCTCTCCTGCTTCTAAAATTGCCAACTCTAATCCTTTTGCAAATTCTCGTTTTTTAAAGTGCGATAATGCCAACTCTTTTTCGGTATCCCAAAAATTATCTGGCACCAAATCATTGATTCCTTTATCACCCAAAACCGCAAAATGATGACTCTCTGTAGCCACATAAAACAAGACGCCATTTTGCAATTGCGTCTCATTCATTTTTAAATCATAAAAAACTTCAGTCGCTCTTTTTAAAGCATCTTTATCTGTAGTTTTTTCGATGTGCACACGAATCTCACCAGAGGTATTTGTCTCTGCAATTTTTATGGCATTTACTACTTGACGCTCTTCATCCGCAGTAAAAAAGTCTTCAATTTTTGGCATTTCTAAATTTTAAAATTCTACTGTTGGTGCAACATCGCTTCCTGCTACAGCTTCGAATAATGGTAAAGGTTTAAACCCTAAAATACCAGCATACAATGCATTTGGTAACTTTTGAATTAGGTTTTTATAATCGGTTGCCGCTTGGTTAAATCGGTTGCGCTCCACATTAATTCTGTTTTCTGTTCCTTCTAATTGACTTTGTAATTCTAAGAAATTTTGATTCGCTTTTAAGTCAGGATAACGCTCTACTACAACCATTAATTTACTCAAAGCACTCGATAATCCCGCTTGAGATTGTTGAAATGCTGCAATACTTTCAGGAGTCATATTAGACGGGTCAATAGTTGTGCTTGTTGCTTTTGCTCTTGCATTAATTACGCCTTCCAACGTTTCTTTTTCGTGACTAGCATACCCTTTAACGGTACTTACTAAATTCGGAATTAAATCTGCTCTCCGTTGATAAGCTGACTCAACATTTGCCCACGTTTTTTCGGCTTCATTTCTTTGCGTAACCATTGAATTGTACGATGTAAAACCGATAATTACTACTAATGCTACGAGCACCCAAGGAAGGTATTTTTTCATGATAATTGATTTTTAATATTGGTTAATTCTTGTTTTATTTTTTCTAAATGTAAAATGATTTCATGGTTGTTTACGACACCATCCGGATTTTGTTTCATCTTCTTTTTTGCACCATCTAAGGTATATCCTTTTTCTTTTACTAAGTGATAAATCAACTTTAAATTTTGTAAATCAGTAGCGGTAAAAAGACGATTTCCCTTTTTGTTTTTCTTTGGTTTTAAAATATCAAATTCATTTTCCCAAAACCGTATCAACGAATTGTTTACTCCAAAGGCTTTGGCAATTTCGCCAATTTTGTAATAGCGTTTTTCGGGTAAATCAATGTGCATTCTGTTCAGTTTTTATCAAACACGAAATTAAGAAATTAATTCCGTTTCAAGTTTTGGAATTTGGAATTTATATTTTGAAATTTTAGTCCAGTGATTGCCCTTCTATCTGAGCTGCTTTTTGCATCACTTCAAATTCTTTTGGCGATAAATTGCCGTAATAAAAATTAATAGGATTGACTTTGTTTTTATTTTTATGAACTTCATAATGCAAGTGAGGTGCCTCTGAACGCCCTGTATTACCTACAAACCCAATTAAATCTCCACGTTTTACTTTTTGCCATTTCTTAACATTGTATTTACTCAAATGTGCATACAAAGTAATATATCCAAATCCGTGATCAATTCTAATATGCTTTCCAAAACCAGAGGCTTGAGAATCTACACGAATCACTTTTCCGGGTCCGGTTGCAAAAACTGGAGTGCCTTGAGGGGCAGAAAAATCCATACCAAAATGTCGTTTTCTTGCTTTTGTAAACGGGTCTGTTCGCCATCCATATCCCGATGCCATTCTATTTAAATCATCATTTCTGATAGGTTGAATTGCGGGAATTGCAGCCAATAAATCCTCTTTGTTTTTTGCGTATTTCACAATTTCATCCAAAGACTCTGATTGTATTTTTAACTGCTTAGAAAGAATATCCATATTCTGAGTAATGTCGATTACCAATTCAGAATTATCAAAATTCTCCAAAGACTTGTACCTGTTTACACCTCCAAATCCTGCTTTGCGCTGCTCATCTGGAATCGGATTTAACTCAAAAAAAGTGCGGTAAATATTATTATCTCTTTGTTGTAAATCATTTAAGACAAGCTCAAATTGTTGAATCCTTTTGTTGTGAAGGTTTTCATTAAGCTTTAAAAATTCCAACTCACGCTTCATCGCCTTTTCTTTAGGGGTCTCAAATATTGGTGAAAACACCATAAAACCCAAGACCATTGCCAACCCAAATGCCGCTACAGAAACCAGCCATTTTGTAAAAACAATTCGCTTTTTTCTGAGTATTTTTTTATACGATAATGTTTCGGAATCGTAATAGTATTTAACTTTCGCCATAAGACTAAAAAATGTTAGTTTTGTAGATTCAACGGAAAACTAGTTAGTGTTATTGTTTTCTGTAAAAAAAACAAAATTACAAAATGTTTCTTTACTGTTTTTGTTGCAGTATTTTTTTAGAAATTAATTAACATTTTTATAAAACACACATAACTAAAACCTGACCTCTAAAGGAAATGTTTATATGGATATTTTATAAAGCTATTAAAAAATAATCACGTGAAATCACAAGAAATTAGACAGCAATTTTTAAATTTCTTTCAAGAAAAAAAACATAAAATCGTTCCTTCAGCACCAATGGTTTTAAAGGACGACCCTACTTTAATGTTTACAAATGCGGGCATGGTACCGTTTAAAGAATTCTTTTTAGGGCAACGAAAAGTAACCGATGCTAGAGTATCTGACACTCAAAAATGTTTGCGTGTTTCTGGCAAACACAACGACCTGGAAGAGGTTGGTATGGACACCTATCACCACACAATGTTCGAGATGTTGGGCAACTGGAGTTTTGGCGATTACTTTAAAAAAGAAGCTATTGAATGGGCGTGGGAATTACTGACCGAAGTTTATAAAAYTGATAAAAAAAGTTTGTATGTAACCGTTTTTGAAGGTGATAAAAAAGACGGTTTAGCTTTTGATCAAGAAGCGTACGACTATTGGAAAAAACTTGTGCCCGAAGAGAGAATCCTCAACGGGAATAAAAAAGACAACTTTTGGGAAATGGGCGCTCAAGGACCCTGTGGACCCTGTTCTGAAATCCATGTTGACATTCGCTCTGACAAAGAAAAAGCAAAAGTTCCTGGGAAGGACTTGGTAAATCAAGACCATCCTCTGGTGATTGAAATTTGGAATTTGGTGTTTATGGAATTCAACCGAATGGCAAATGGATCGCTCGAAAAATTACCCAACAAACATGTTGATACCGGAATGGGATTTGAACGTTTGTGTATGGTGGTACAAGGTGAAAAATCGAATTATGATACCGATGTTTTTAAACCGGTTATTCGCGAAATTGTTACCATCACAAATGCAAAATATGGTAAGGATGAAAAGACGGATATTGCTATTCGTGTGATTGCAGACCATGTTAGAGCAGTTGCTTTTGCCATTGCCGACGGACAGTTGCCGAGTAATAATGGCGCGGGTTATGTGATTCGTAGAATCCTGCGGAGAGCCATCAGATATGGGTTTACTTTCTTAGATCAGAAGGAAGCTTTTATTTACCGATTGGTATTTGTATTGAGCAAACAAATGGGTAAAACTTTCCCCGAATTAAAGAGTCAAAAACAACTAATTGAGAATGTAATCAAAGAAGAAGAGCAATCTTTTTTACGGACATTAGACCAAGGCTTAACGCTTCTAGATACCATCATCARAAATAATAGCGACAAAACAATATCAGGTATTAAGGTGTTTGAATTGAAAGACACCTACGGGTTTCCAGAAGATTTAACTGAGTTGATTCTTAGAGAAAACAACCTAACCTATGATGTTGCTACTTTTAAATCAGAATTAGAAAAACAAAAAAATAGAGGTCGTGTTGCAACCGCAATCGAAACCGATGATTGGCAAATTTTGTTCGAAGATGATACCGAAGATTTTATTGGATATGACACTTTAGAAGCAAAAGTAAAATTGGCACGTTATAGAAGAGTCTCTTCGAAAAAAGAAGGAACCATGTATCAATTGGTATTTAATATGACTCCTTTTTATCCCGAAGGTGGTGGGCAAGTTGGCGATAAAGGGTATCTAGAAACAAGCAATGGCGGCACTATTTATATTATAAATACGAAGAGAGAAAATAACCTCATCATCCATTTTACCAAAGATTTACCAAAAAATTTAACAGAGACTTTTAAAATTAAAGTTGACGAAAAACAACGCTACAGAACAAGTTGCAACCATACAGCTACGCATTTATTGCACCAAGCATTGCGAGCAGTTTTAGGAACGCATGTAGAGCAAAAAGGATCTGCGGTACATTCTAAACATTTACGGTTTGATTTTTCACATTTTTCAAAAGTAACCGATAAGGAATTACAAGAAATTCAAGAATTTGTGAATGCTCGTATCCGTGGAAAATTAGACCTTAATGAGCATCGAAATATCCCGATGGAGACCGCTATCAAAAAAGGCGCTTTGGCATTGTTTGGAGAAAAGTATGGAGATACTGTTCGCATGATTCAGTTCGGGAAATCGAAAGAATTATGTGGTGGTACACACGTACAAAATACAGGAGATATTTGGTGGTTTAAAATCACTTCTGAATCTGCAATTGCATCAGGAATTAGACGTATTGAAGCGCAGACTTTAGACGGAGTTGCGGAGTTTTTTTTAAATCAAGAAAGAGATTTTAACGCAATTAGTTTAGCGATGAAAAACCCGCAGAATCCGGTAAAATATATTACTCAGATTCAAGATGAAAATACTGCCTTAAAAAAGCAAATCGAAAGTTTGATGCGTGATAAAGCAAAGAATTTAAAGTTGAGTTTAAAGGCGAGTGTTGAGAGTATTAACGGTATCAACCTTATCTCTAAAAAGATTGATTTGGAGCAAAATCACATTAAAGATTTAGCATTTGAATTGGGGAATGAAATTGAAAACCTCTTCTTTTTTGCTGCAACTAAAAATGGAGATAAAGCGATGTTGACTTGTTATATTGCAAAAAACTTAGTTTCAGAAAAAGGATTAAATGCAGGACAAGTAGTTCGCGAACTTGGAAAACTGATTCAAGGTGGTGGCGGTGGTCAACCATTTTTTGCAACTGCAGGTGGTAAAAACCCGAGTGGGATTCCGTTAGCTTTAGAGAAGGTAAAGGAGTATTTGAAATAATGAAAATCTTCCCTACAAGGTTTCAAAACCTTATAGGATGTACAGGAGGGTGTTTTTAAATTGTATCGCCAATAAAAAAGTACGCTTCTCGATACATTTTACTAAAGCTATGGCTTTCGTAAAATACTCGAAGTGACGATGGAATATCAATAACGTCAACAGTATAAATGAAATAACACCTAATTTTAAAATAAGATTGCTACAGTAAAATTGATACTTAATTATGCGACCCAGAAATAAGTTCAGGGTCACGGAGACACATCCTATGAACTTCAGAACTCAAATACCAACTGGCACTTCGACGCCTCTYAGTGCCCACGCAAAAATAGACCACAAATCTAAAATTTTGTTATTGGGTTCTTGTTTTACCGAAAATATCGGTGAGAAGTTTGAGTACTTTAAATTTCAAAACACAATCAATCCGTTCGGAATATTATTCCACCCAAAAGCGATTGAAAAATTAATTACCGATAGCATCAACCAGAAAAAATATACCGATACTGATGTGTTYTTTCACAACGAGCGTTGGCATTGTTTTGATGCACATTCMGATTTGAGCAATCCGTCAAAAGAAGATTTATTAGAAAAATTAAATGCAACTATTGTTTCAACGCATCAATATCTCAAAAACACTACTCATATCATTATTACTTTAGGAACTGCGTGGGTATATCGACAAATAGAAACCGATTGTATTGTAGCGAATTGTCATAAGATTCCTCAAAAAAAATTCTTAAAAGAGTTGTTATCGGTTGATGAAATTACAGCGAGTTTAGAAAATATTGTTGCACTTGTTAAAAGTGTAAATCCAAAAATACAATTCATTTTTACGGTTTCACCGGTGCGTCATTTAAAGGATGGGTTTACAGAAAATAGTTTGAGTAAAGCACATTTAATAGCCAGCATACTCCAAGTATTAAAAGAGAATAGTTCCCTGAGCGAAGTCGAAGGGTATTTCCCTTCTTTTGAAATTATGATGGATGATTTGAGGGATTATAGGTTCTATAAATCGGATATGATTCACCCAAACCAAACCGCTATCAATTATATTTGGGAGCATTTTAAAAGCACCTGGATCAACCAAAATTCTTTTGGCATAATGAATCAAATTGATACGATTCAAAAAGGGTTGTCACATCGTCCTTTTAATAAAAAATCTGAACAGCATCAATTATTTTTAGAAAATCTGCAATCAAAAATTGAGAATTTGAAATCTCAGCACAACATCACTTTTTAAAACATACGTAATTCATCGTATTGTATATCAACTGTTTATTATTGATTTTTGACCTAATTATTAATCCGTAAAAAACATATTATGAAAAATTCAAAATTCAAATTTTTATTTATTGGCGTATTTGTAGTTTTCACTTTTACAAGTTGTAACAACAATAATAACGACGACGGAGGGAGTTCTGACGGCGATGAATTCTTAACTGCCAAAATTGATGGAGCAGATTTTGCTGCATCAACAGATCCTGCTACGATTATCGGGGCAACTATTACTAGCGGAATTTTAGCTGTACAAGGAGGCGACAACTCCGGCAACACTATTAGTTTTCAAATTTTCGGTTATACAGGTTTGGGCGTATATGCAACTGCTGATGCTTTGACGAGCACAAATTCTATAAGATATATTACTATTTCTCCTTCTGTTGCTACTTGGGATTCTTCTGCTGTTTCATCTTTAGCGGGAATTGGACCTGGAAGAATTGAAGTAACTTCAGATGATGGAGTAACGGTAGAKGRTWYWTKKKMKTTTGAAGGGTATAATGCCTCTGACACCACAACCAAAATTATAACTGAAGGAAAGTTTAAAGCGGTATTGCAATAGTAAAATTTAAGAGAAATACTTATCTCTAAAAAATCGCATAGTCTTATTATTTTGCTTATGTGATTTTTTATTTCAGGAAATAATGCAAAATCTTCTTTTTAAAATATACGTAATTCATCGTATTGTTTCACAGTAGTTTATTATTGATTTTTGTCCTAACTATTAATCATTAAAAAACATATTATGAGAAAATTAATTTTCCTAAGCCTTACACTCTTCTTATTTGCAACAGTAAATGCACAAGAAATTGGAAAGATTGAAACGAAAAACGAATCGAGCTATGGCATGAAAAAGTTTAACGATGCTCCTAAGAAGATTTTTATCCAACATTTTTTTATCAACTATCAGATAGTCTTCGATCAAGTTGAAATTGCAAAAGGAGGTAGAGAAGCTGGAGGCGGTAAGAGAAGTGATGCCAAATCACAATTAGTTTTAGGCGTACAAGGTATAGATGAAATAGATTTACAAGAAATGACCGACAAATTATATGAAGAATATACATCTAAATTAGAAGCTAAAGGGTTTACAATTGTTACGGCAGCAGAATTTGCGAACGAAAAAATATTCAGCGGTTGGCAAAAATTAGAGGGAGGCACACCAAGTAAAGCACAATTTCCTGGTTTTGTTTCAACAGCACCGACTGGTTTTGAATATATGGTCAAAAAAATTGATAAAAAGGGGAAGAGAAAATCAACAAAAAATATATTTGACAATGGTATGTCAACTTCAAACGACTTAGGAGGTGTTATTGTAGCAAGAGTCAATATTTCTATTCCTTTTATTAAAGATGCAGAATCACAAGCAAGTAAAGCTTTGACAAAATCTTTTGGCGGTGTCGCAAAAATTGTTGTTAGACCAGAGTTAAGTGTTATAAAATATGTTGCTGTAACTAGCAAAGGTGCATTTGGCGAAAAAACAGAGATTGTAAACACCTCTAGTTTATTTGCTTACAAAAAGGGGTTGAAATACCAAGCGACGTTAAATGTGGTTCCGAAAAAAGTGATTGAAATAAAAGGGGTTTTTGAAGATAAAAAATACAAAGCCATCGAAAGTGCATCACAAGATTTATGGGGCTCTAGCTATGGTGCCGTTACCGTTTTTAATGTTACGGATCAAGTTTTGCTAAAARTGCAAGCGGTACCCTGTGATAAAGAAAAATATGTAAATGGTGTTTTAGGTGCTAGTAGTGGGTATCTCAATAAATCTTTAGACGAATTTTTAAAATATATTAAATAGGGATTTTAGTGTTTAATACGTCAAATGCCTTATTGATATCTTATAATTATTAAAGCATTTTTTTATAAATAAAACAATCAACACTTATGAAAACATCAACTTTATTTAAATCAATTTTTATTATTGGATTCTTATTGTTTAATACAGTTATTTCTGCACAATCAAAAGCAGAAAAAAAAGCCAGAAAATTATATGAAAAAGAAAAAGAGGCATTTCAAAAATCAGCGGACAATTACAAAGAACTAAATAAAAGAGTAAGAGTTTCAGGTGAAATAGCAGGTAATTATGAAAAAAAGTACAACTTAAAAAATAACTTCTGTACGGCACAGGATTACGATGTTCCACAAAAAGTAGGACTTTTATCATTCTACATTGATGACGAAGAATATAAAAGCTATTCTTCTGGTGGAGGCTGGGTGACTACTTATACTTACAAAGCGAGTGAGAAGAAAGTGAATATGGTTGCACAGTTAATTTATGAACAAAGCATAAGTACTTTAAAAGAAAAGTTTGCAAACTCTGGAATGGAGCTGTTAACTCCGGAGGAATTTTTGGTAACTGAAAAACAAAAATCGATGTATTATGATACCCCAATGCCAATCTTAAAAGGAAAAGCAGGAATATTCGATTTATTAGGGTCTGGTTCAGCGGTACCAGAAGGGTTTAGGTTTCTACCTTACTCATCCTATTTTATAGCTACAGGGAAGCCATATGCAAAAGAGAAAGATGATTTTCTTGATCTTATGGGGATGGATGCCTTAATTGTAGTGGCCATTCAATTATCTTCTGCGGGTGGAACGGTGAAAGGTATCTCTGCGACATTTTTCTTTAAAAACCCAGGCTATGACAATTCTGATAAAGTAGGCACCTATCCAGGCGGATATCCACGATACTCACAAATGACTGTACGAATGAACATTGCCCCACCAATGAGAGGTTTCTTCATTAAGAAAGAAGAAGAATACACTAACAAGAAAGGTAAAACGGAAATTAGATTCGTTAAAACAGGTGTAGATCCAAAGTTTACTAAYCTAGTTAGTTGCGTTATAGAAAGGGCGGCTAAAAGCGCTCAAAGTCAAATCCCAATGAAGGATAAGAAGAAGAAAAAATAGAATTAACGAACCGCCAACAAAGAAGCTCGTTTAAAACACCAAATTACTTGGACTGTCTACCTTTGATGTGACGATTTTATTAAGCCCATAAATATTATATATTTGAATTATGGGAAGAACACAGTATAACAATGAGTTTAAAGTTATGATAGTAGAACTATTGAATTCAGGAATTAAAACGGAACAAGTAGGCAATGATTATGGGCTAAATGTCAGTATGATAAGTCGCTGGAAAAGAGAGTACAAATCTAAATTAGGTAGTCCACTTGGTCTGTTAACTCATGTTTGGTTAAATTAAAATAGGTGACAAGAACTTCTGGAAGCAATAAATTAGCTATAGATAATAAAGAATCGGAGGGCATACTATTTTATTCCCAAAGCTCAACTGTTTTTTAATTCCCACAAGTTTTTGTCTTGAGCCGAAGTTTATCCTGAGCATAGTCGAAGGAAGTCCTTGAGGAGTAGCAAAAAAAGAGTTACATTAAGTTGTAGGTCTTTTTTGTTTTAGATTAAATTGTTGTAAAATAGAGTCTATGCTTTCTTAGTAAATCAAATTTACAGAATCTCAATATTTTTATCGTGATATTTTTTCAGCAATTTATCTTTAGGAGGTAGTTCAGTTACAAGTGTTGTGAGACCATCTATATCGCAAATTTTAAATTTGTTATGCGTATTTAATTTTTCGGATATGGTTAAAGAAACAATTTTCTTTGAGGTCTTAATCATTGCTTTTTTCATCTGAGCAATTTCCCAATCAATCGCTGTAATTCCTTCGTTAACATCTAACCAACCGGTTCCTAAAAAGCAAATATCGGCATTCACTTCAGACAGCATATCAATAGAAGAGCCACCAACTGTAAGTTGAGAGCTTCGCGATAATTTACCACCAATAAAAATAACTTCATCATTTTCAGATACATTATTCAGCAGCTCAATTGCCATAGGTAAACTAGGAGTAAAAAAAGTGAGACTCATGTTTTGAGGAATCATTTTTGCAAGCTCAATATTTGTAGATCCACCACTCATTAAAACAGCATCGCCATTTTTTAAAAGAGAGATTCCTTTTTTAGCAATCACCGTTTTACTTTCTAATTCATACACCTCTCTATTTCTTCCAGAGTAAATATTAAACCCGTTTGATACCGCACCACCATGAACTTTTCTCAGACTTTTTAAATCATCCAATTCCTTAACATCTCTCCGGACGGTGTCCATAGAAACATTTAATATTCCTGCTAAATCGGTAAGTAAAATTCTGTTGTGAATGTTGACTTCATTCAAAATAATTTGGTGACGTTGTTGTTTTTTCAAGAGATGATTTTTAGTAGTTACAATAGTATGAAAAAGGAAGCTGAATTCCAACCCTTTAGACGAATGCAGTAAATATAAGCAAAAAAAAGGATTGTTTGTGAAATAATTGCAATATTGTAAATATTTTGCAATAAAAAGTTGCAAAATAAAGATATTCTTCTACCTTTGGTGAAACTAATAAAAATTATTATACAAATGAAAAAAAATTATTATCTATTTTCAACACTCCTAATGGTGTTTTTTGTTCAGAGTATTTTTGCGCAAGTAAAGACGATTTCAGGAACAGTTACCGAACAAGGTAGTGGATTACTTTTACCAGGTGTGAGTGTGATTATTGAAGGAACCTCTATAGGAGGTGTAACCGATTTTGATGGAAAGTATTCTTTCGAAGTTGAAGATGTTGACGGTAAAAAACTAGTTTTTAGTTTTATCGGATTTAAGACAAGTAGCGTTACATTAACAAATGATAGCGATGTCGTTGATTTTGTAATGTTGGCAGATTTATTAAACTTAGACGAAGTTATTGTAACAGGTAGTAATTTTGGTGTAAACAAACGTACTTTGGGTAACTCAATATCAACTTTAAAATCTAGTGATATTACACAAGGAGCTGCGACTCAAATTGACCAAGCAATTTCTGGTAAAGTGACTGGGGCGTTAGTTTCGCAAAATTCTGGAGACCCTGCTGGTGGTATCAGTATTCGATTAAGAGGGGCAAGTACTATTACAGGTAGTTCTGACCCTTTATATATAGTAGATGGTATTATCATCAACAACTCTAGTAATGCATTAGTAGATTTAGGTGGTGGTGCTCAAAACAGGTTGGTAGATATCAATCCTAATGATGTTGATCGTATCGAAATTCTTAAAGGTGCAGCAGCTGCAGCAATTYWWKKYTCKWGWKCWWYGAATGGTGTTGTTCAGATTTTTACTAAAAAAGGAAAAACAGGTGAAGCGAAGTTTAACTTTTCTACAAACGTTAAAGTTAATAAACTTAGAAAAGAGATTGATTACAATACAGCTCCATTAGCTTGGGAAAATCCTTTTGATAATTCTAACTTAAATACTGTACCGGTAACACGTTATAATTATCAAGATGATTTCTTTGATACAGGGTTTGGTACCGAAAACTACTTATCTATGAGTGGTGGTACAGAAAAAACTACGTATTATATTTCTGCATCGCAATTAAGCAACCAAGGTATTATTAAAAACACTGACTTTAAACGTTATGGTTTTAAGATGAATATTAAGCAAAAAGCTACTGATTGGTTAGATGTAAATGCTTCTTTAAGTTATACAAGAAGTCAGAGTAGTGATATACCAAATGGTGGTATCAACTCGGCTTATGGTGCAATTACTGGATATGTGTTTAGTGAAAATTCAGTAAACCCTGCACCAAATGATTCTGGTGTGTATCCTGTAACTTCATTATTGGTTGCAAGAACAAATCCTCTAGAAGCAGTGAATCGCTTTGACTTTGGTCAAAAAGTAAACAGAATTATTGCAAGTGTTGCTTTAGATGCAAAAATCACCGAGCATTTATCTGCTAACTATATTTTTGGTGTTGATTATTTTAATCAATCTGCAACAGGTTTTATTCCTGTAGGCAATACTTCTCCTCAAGGAGATGGCTTTGTACAAAGAGGCGATTTAAACAACTTTCAATATAATAGTGATTTGAATTTAATTTATAAGTTCGATATCAATGAAAATATTACATCTACAACTGTTTTAGGTGGATCTTGGCAATATAGAGAAGCTGATGCGGTTAGTATTAGCGCAATAGGCTTGCCTCCAATTGTACAAACTGCTTCTAGCGGAAGTATTGTAAGTCAAGGAGAATCCAGAGGGCAAATTTCATATTGGGGTGGCTTCTTACAACAATCTGTTAGCTTTAAAAACAAATTGTATTTGAATGCTGCATTAAGAATGGATGGTGCTTCATCGTTTGGTTTGGATGAAAGAAATCAATTGTATGCAAAAGCGAGTCTTTCTTATATAATGTCTGAAGAAGAGTTTTGGGAAAATACATTTGGTGATATTTGGAATACCTTTAAAGTTAGAGCATCTTGGGGACAAGCAGGTAACTTAACAGGTTTAACAGATTTTCAAAGGTTTACACTTTTAAACCCATCAGCAATCAATGGTTCTGTAAGTTTAATTCCGAGTTCTGCTCAAGGTGACGAAAACATTGCACCAGAACGTCAAGACGAAATTGAATTTGGATTTGATGCAGGTTTCTTAAATAACCGTATTGGTGTTGAGTTTACATATTACAAGCAAAAAGTGACTGATTTATTATTGCCAAGAGAGTTATCTCCTTCAACAGGATTCGCTACAAGATTAGAAAATGTTGGTAATTTAGAAAATAAAGGTATCGAAATCTTATTAAGAGGTGTACCCGTAAGAAATGAAAACTTTACTTGGGATGTAACAGCTACATTCTCTCAAAATAAAAACGTAGTAACGAAAGTTGCAGGTGGTGGTCAATTTGCCTTACCAGGAAGTTTTGCAACAAACTATGTTATTGAAGGAGAATCTTTAGGAGTTTTCTATCGTCAATTTTATGCTCGTGAAGCAGACGGAAGTATTTCTTTAGACGCAAACGGATATCCATTTAGAGGTACAACTGCTGACGGAAGCTCATCAAAAGTAATTGGAGACCCTAACCCAGATTGGTTTGGTTCTTTAACAAACGAGTTTAGTTACAAAAACTTTAGCTTAAGAGTTCAATTAGACGCTGTACAAGGATTTGATGTATTCAACTGGAACAGAAGATTAATGGATAACGTAATCTTTGGTGGTGGTGCAAATGTTGGAGAAGAATTGTTAGGTAATCAACTTAAAGGATATGGTCGTGCACAAGCAAACATTTTTGAAGAGTTTGTTGAAGACGGATCTTTTGTTAAGTTAAGAGAATTAGCATTTAACTATAGACTAGTACAACCTTTTGATTCTGTTGATGCTATCACTTTTAGTTTAATAGGTAGAAATTTATATTCTTGGGATAGCTACTCTGGATGGGATCCAGAAGTAAATACTGCTGGACAAAGTAACGGAGTTCGTGGATTTGACTTTGCAGCAGTTCCAATTCCAAGTACTTACCAATTAGGAGTTAACATAAGTTTCTAAAAAAAAATAWAWNTNTAAAAAWMATRAARKMWRTWWKWWWWTATAMWMTWAARWRWRMTKTASTWGSAAWAASMSTMKWGYTRWTKGMWMCAGGATGTGAAACTGATTTTGACAATCCAAATGCAGTAACTGAAGAGCAAGCGTTTTCTTCTAGAGAAGGAATCATTGCAACTACCGTTGGTATGCAACAGGTATATTCAACATCAGGAGTGAGATGGATGGTAGAAACACCAGCTGTTACAACCAGAGAAGCTGGTATAACTACTACTTTTCAAAAT
>NVSL01000041.1 GCA_002401215.1 Flavobacteriaceae bacterium
TGATTAGAGACAGACAGTTTGTGAAAAATTGATTTTACTTCTTTTTGTGATATCATGATGTAAATATACAATAATTGCTGTTGTAATTAGAACTTAACTGTTTGTTTTAAAAACGATATAGTAACAATTTCATAACAAACTTTTTTTACTAATAATAGAATTATGTACAATATTTATAGTCTATAAATTAATTATTCACAATTATTTGGGTATCTAATAATTGTATGTATATTTATAGACTATTAAAATAACAAACTAATTAACACGAAAAAATCAAATTAATTTAAACAAACATTATGAAAAAANTTTACTTATTACTTTTTACAATTTTAATTACAACTGCTTCTTTTGGGCAGACAATAATTACAGAAAATTTTGACTATGGAGGTGTTGCTGGTGACTTAGTTACTCAAAGTGGTAGTATATGGGCACAACATTCTGGAAGTACTACTGTAGGATACGCAACAACTTCGCTAACAATGGCTGGTTACCCTTCTTCAGGTGTTGGAGGTTCAGCAACAATTGTTGGGTCAAATTCACAAGATGTAAATAGAACCTTTACTTCTGTTACAGCTGGTAATGTATATGCAAGTACATTAGTGAACCTTAGTACTGTTTCGGCCGGTGGGAATTACTTTTATCATTTTAGAGATGCTGGTGGAGGATTTTTTGGAAGAGCGTATGCTAAAGATGATGGTACAGGAAAAATATTATTTGGAATAAGAGAAGGTGGAGGAACTGTTGTTTATGGCACAACTCCTTTTGACCTTAATATTACCTATTTATTAGTTTTGAAGTATGATTTAACTTCTGGTGCAGCTTCAATTTATGTATTATCTGCTGTTGCTGGATCTGAACCAGGAACTACAGAAGCAACTTCAGCTGATGGGACTAATGCCACAAGTATTGCTGCAATTGCATTGCGTCAATCTAGCGGTATACCAACATGTACTGTTGATGGAATAAGAGTTGCTACAACATGGACTGACCTTATGGTTGAATCTACTAGTCCAGCAACTGTTGTTAGTTCTGCAGTTTCAGGATTAGATTATGAAGTGGGGAGTGGACCTTCTGCTGAAGGATCATTTACAGTATCTGGAACAAATTTAACTAATGATATAATAATTAATGCACCAACCGATTTTGAGATTTCTGAAACTTCAGGAGGTGCTTTTGGAGCAGGTATTACTCTTCCTTTTGGAGGTGGAACAGTTGCAACAACTACAATTTATGCTAGGTTAAAAGCTGGATTGGCTATAAACCCATATTCTGGAGATGTAAACATTACTAGCACAGGAGCAACTGCAAAAACAGTTTCTTTAAGCGGAGAAGTTTATAATACACTAACAAATTCATTAGCAATAGTTGGAGCATTTGATGTTTTAAATGGATTTCAACCAAGAGGTATGGAAATAGAAGTATTAGCAGATATTCCAGATTTAAGTATTTTTGGTGTAGGTAGTGCAACTAATGGTAATGGTGGTGGAGTTCAAGAATTCACTTTTCCTGCTGTAGCAGCAACTACTGGTGATAAAATTTATGTTATCGGTTCTGGACATTTAGCAGCATTTAATACTTTTTTTGCACCACTTGTAATAACTGGATATGAATCAGGAGCATTTAATATTAATGGAGATGATGGTTTAGAAATTTTTGAGAATGGACAAGTAATCGATGTTTTTGGAGATGTTAATACTGACGGTTCAGGTCAACCTTGGGAGTATTTAGACGGTTGGGCATATAGAAGTGTTGTTGGTCCAAGTACTACTTTTAACTCTTCTGATTGGACTTATAATACTGGAGGTCTTGATGGTGCTACAAATAGTGCGTCAGCAAACCCTTATCCTGGTGCTACTTTATCTGTTGGTAGAAACGAWATCGAAGGTTTTGCAATATATCCAAACCCAGTGAACGCTGGTGAGTTTAACATTCGCTCTATGAGCAATGCTGAAATGTCTGTACAGATATATGACATGCTAGGTAAGCAAGTTTATAACAAACAAATACAAGCTAATGAGCGTGTACAAGTTTCTAATTTAACACAAGGTATTTATATCTTAAAAGTTGAAGAAGAAGGCAAAACCGCCACAAGAAAATTAATTATCGAATAATCTTTATTAACAATATCGAATAATCTTATTAACTAAAATACGTCCTCAAATCAGAGGGCGTATTTTTTTCTACTAAACTTTAAACTACTAAAAATTATGAAAAAAACTTATTTTATACTCGCAACCCTTTTTATAACTGCTTTGTCTTTTGGGCAAGCTGTATTTATTAATGAAATACATTATGATAATGCTGGTGCAGATGTAAATGAAGGCTTTGAAATTACAGGACCTGCTGGTACGGACTTGTCTACTGACTTATATACTGTAGAATTATATAATGGGAGCAATGGAACTGTATATGATACTGTTAATCTAACAGGTGTATTTTCTGACCAACAAAATGGTATGGGAACAATTTGGTTTACCGGTTTTGGCTCAATGCAAAACGGAGCACCTGACGGATTGGCTCTTATTAAAAATGGAGTTGTTGTTCAATTTTTAAGTTATGAGGGGCAAATAACTGCTACTGGAGGAATGGCTAATGGAACTACGTCAACTGATATTGGTGTTTCCGAAGGTAATAGTGGAACGGACTTGTCACTACAACTTACTGGAACTGGAAATGATTATTCTGATTTTGTTTGGTCAACTCCAATTACAGCAACAAGAGGTGCAATTAATTCAAGCCAAGTTTTACCAGTACAAAGAAACGAAATTGAAAACTTCACAGTATATCCAAACCCAGTTATTGATGGTCGTGTAACGATTAATACAATGAATAACGGAGCAAAAGCGGTACAGATTTTTGATATGCTAGGGAAGCAAGTACTTGCTACTAAAATGGAACAAAACGGAGTTTTAAAAGTTAATTCTTTAACTACTGGTATGTATCTTTTAAAAGTAGAAGAAGAAGGAAAAGTTTCTACAAACAGATTACTAATAGAATAGAGAAGCCTACTAAACTTATATTAAAAGAGGTGCTAATTATTTAGCACCTCTTTTTTTGTACGTCTTCGCGAGGAGGCACGACGTGGCGATCTCCTTATTCATTGTAACAACTCATTATGAGATTGCTTCGTTTCTCTCGCAAAGACGTCTTCGCGAGAAGAGAGGGACGAACGACGTGGCGATCTGCATATACACAGTAACGTACATTATGAGATTGCCACAGTAAATTTTCAATTTACTTCGCAAAGACGATTCTATAAAGCATCAACTAATATTAAAAATCCACCCTTCTGATAAATCCTTCCATTCGGGGTTTTCAATATTTATCAAATCATTCTTCCTTTTTCTAGTCCCTTTTTTAAGCTGTTTCTCTCTGATTATCGCTTCATTTATATTTAAATATACTTCAAAATAAACCAATTTATCACAATTATATTTTGAAGTAAACCCTTTGAAAGCTTTTGTTTTATGCTGATAAACTCTTCTAACCAATTCTGAAGTAACACCAATGTATAATACAGTGTTATTTTTATTTGTCATAAAGTAAACAGCACTTTGTTTCATGTTATAAAAGTAATAATATTCCGTCTTCGCGAGAAGAGAGGGACGAACGACGTGGCGATCTGTATATACACAGTAATGTACATTATGAGATTGCCACAGTAAATTTTCAATTTACTTCGCAAAGACGTCTTTGTGAGAAGAGGGAAACAAGCGACGTGGCGATCTCTTTATTTAGAATACTCAAACTCCATAATTTCAACACTCCCATCTTTTTGCTTCATATCTACAAAAACACTCATCGTGTCTTCTCCGGTTTTTTCAAAAGTCATTCCCTCAAAAACAACTTTGTTTGGAAGGATTTTTATTAACGGAAAATCAACTGTTTCATCTTTTGTTTCCCAACCTTTTAAATCATTGTTAAAATGTTTGAGTTGTAGGATGAGTGTATTATTTACTTCTCTTATAATTTCAATTTCGTAGAAGGATACTTTGTTATCAATAATCAATTTAAAACTTGCCATCATAGAATCACCCGATGGTTCGGTCCAATTTTCTTCTGTAATTCCACCAAAAGCTTCCCCTTTCCAATTGCCAGAAATCCAAGAAATATTTTTTAAAGTGGGAGCTAAGGTTTCATCATGTTCACCAACAATCGCAATTTTTGTTCCGTCAGAATTCACGGTCAATCGCGTAATATTGGTGATATTGTAATCTCTTAATGAAGCAACTTCAATCCATTCAGTATCAGTTTTAGGATTCAATTTATAGAGGGTGTTTTGGTTTCCCATTAAAATTGTTCCATCAGGCAACCAACACATATCCTCAACTCCAGTAAGGGTTTTAGCAATAGTTTTCGTTTTACCATTTACAAATTCTAAAGACTTAATCTCCCAAGCATCATTTTGTTTAGAAATAAAACTAATCATATTCGTATTCGGAATTTTATGCAACGACCTCCCAATATTTGATTCGGTTTTATTGTTCTTATAAATGTTTAAGTTAGATACATATAAGGACAAACTATCATCTTCTAATACCGAAGTTACCAAGGTATTTTTATTGAACCAGGTTTGATATCCAATCACAATCTGTTCAATTAAAATTTCAGACTTTCCTGTTTTGAAATTGTATTTGTAAAGTATTTGTGCTCCATCCTTTTCTAATCGGATAGCAGAAAAAGCATTTTTAGAAGGAATTTTTAATGGTGAATATTCACTCCCATCTGTTTTTGTAATCCACTTTTTTTTACCCGAATCAACTTTGTATTGTACAATATCTGTTTGACCTTTTCTAGAGCCAGCATACAAAATCGTGTTGTCATCAAAAAAGGAAGGTTGGCTGTCATAACCTTCATTATCCGAAATATTTATCATGTTTAACAAAACAAAACTTCCGTTGCTCGTATCTAAATCAAACAAATAAACATCGGTATTTGGTTGGGCGTAAATTAAAAATGAGGCAAGGAATAAAAATAAAGAGAATAATTTTTTCATAAGATAATTATAGATTTATGTTTATTGTCAGTTCGAGTAATTTTCGAACAAAAGAGAACTGTATATCCGTAAATTCACCTAAAAGGTGTATATTTACTTGAATTCAAAGATAGTATAGATTTATGAACATATTTAGTTTTACAGCAAATTTTGGTGATGAAGAAAGTTGTCGCTTACATTTTAAAACAGAGAGAGATCATCAAGGAGTTACCTGTAAACGGTGTCAGGGAACAGATCATTATTGGTTAAAGAACAAATGGTCATATCAATGTAAGTCTTGTAAGTTTCGGACTTCTTTACGAAGTGGAACAGTAATGGAGAGTTCTAAATTATCTTTTTTGGTTTGGTATAAAACGATGTTTTTAATGACCACCACTAAGAAAGGTTTTTCAAGTAAAGAAATTCAAAGACAATTAGGTTTAAAGCGGTATGAGCCTGTTTGGGCAATGGTTCATAAATTACGTTCAGCAATGGGAGAAAGAGAAGACAGGTATACTCTTGAAGGAATGGTTGAAATGGATGAAGGCTATTTTACCATTATGGCATCTCCAGAAAATCATCAAACTCAAAAGGCAGGACGAGGAAGTAAAACGAAAGTAAATGTGATGGTTATGGCAGAAAGTACGCCTTTAGAAAATATTGAGAATGGCAATAAATCCAGCCAATGTGGTTATTTTAAAGCGAAGGTGCTAACAGATCATAAAGTTGAAGGAGTCAACAAAACAGTACAGGAACATTTAGACGAAAAAAGTATTGTTTTTACAGATAAAAGCACTTCTTATGTTGATATTACTGATTTTATTGAATTACATATTACAGAGAAATCATCAGAACAGACCACAAAAGAAACGCTTAAATGGGTGCATATATTTATTTCCAATGCAAAAAGAAATTTCTTAGGTAATTATCATAAAATTAAAGGAAAGYACCTACAATTATACCTAAATGAGTTTGTTTATAAACTAAACAGAAGGTATTTTGGAGAAAAAATATTTGATAAACTAATAATAGCAAGTATTACAGTAAGTGGCATTTAAGCGGATATACAGTGTACTATTTATAAATGACTAAGACAATTCACCTGAGTGTGATATTCTTCATGGTTCATTAACCAACTTAATTGAGTATTTATTTTGTCGAAAACTTATGATAAACCCTGATTCGGAGTACCAAATCATTTGTACTAAAAACATCTTCTACAGTGTTTCGAGTATAATGATACCCTATATGTAACTCTCCTTTCCACTTTGATGAGAATTCATAACCAACACCCGGTATAATTCTAACAGCATCATTAAACTGCTTTGTACCAATGAGATTCCAAAAAAGTTCTAGGCTAACAGGTATATAAAAACCTTTGTTAAAACTAAACCAATCACCTTTTAAGAAGAMCGTCATTTCTGCCTGATAGCGAAACCTAAGTCCAAATGTATTTTCCCAGCTGGTTGTATTGATGTCAAAACGCTCTTCTAATCTCACATAATGTTGAATTCTAATTCTTGGGCGATTAGGCCACATGAGTTTAAACCCTTGAAACGGTCTAATTTCCAAACGGTTGGGTTCTGATAAATTATTAGTAAAGAAGAACCCAATACCACCATGTAGTTCTGTGTCAAAGTATAAATTCTGACTAAAAAGTTGAGGTAGCTTATAGCTAATTGACGGCCGGATAACAAATCTATTCCACTCGTGAGGGGAAAGCGTTCTTGCTCCAATATCACCATACAACACTACTTTTTCACTTAATTTATAGGAAGAATTATAATCAATCCAAATTTGTTCAGTTATTATATTATTGCTTATGGTATCTTGAGCATAARTAKTTRGACTTAAAAAAAAGCTTAGAATCATTATGCGTAAAATCAAATTAATTTGCATAATTATATTATAATCATATTTTTTGCTTAACAAAACAGGTGGTTTTTTTCAACGGAACATCTTGATGTTTTTTATAAGTAACCAACTGTTTTATAGCTATTTTTTTTTCTTCTAATGTATAAATTGCCTTCAAATAATTTTCTTCGACTTGTGAAAACATAACGATATTTTTAGTCTTGTCTAATTTTAATAATAATTACCAAAAAAAACTCTAAATAAAAGAGATTATTATCTTCGTAAAATTATTTAATTTCTTTTAATTTTTTATTCAAAATAGGTATATCAATTCCAACTACAAAACGCCAACGAGACAATCTTATCGATGCAGATTCCTGATCTTTAATACTGCCATTATTTTCAGGTATTGTATCGTCTGGTTTGTCAAACGAGGATTTTCCAGTGCTATAGGTTACTCCTAATATCATATTTGACCAATTTAAATTTAGCTTTACTCCCATTCCAAAATGATAATAATCTAATTTTATATTCATTTCTTGAYCCTCTTTACCTCCTATATCAAAAATATTAGAATTTTCAATAGCAGAGGAATAATCTGAAGAAAAGCTCAAATAACCATCTAATTTTGAATTAATATATACTTCTGCACCCATACCATAGTTGAAAACTGACTTTCGTTTTTCTACAAATTTTAACTTTAGAGGGTCATTATTCATTGTTGTTATTTCTGGAATTACAATACGATTATAGGAAGATGCTTTATTATGCCAACCTATATTCACATGTAATTTACTTTTTCTAATTGGAATCCCTGCCCCAAAATCAATACCAAACGGCACTTTTCTTTTTGCTCCCAAATTATTTAAATCAGCGTAGGAAAATAGATCTGATTCTGAACCCTTTCCTGCAAGAAATTCACTATATCGTATTTTCCCCTTACTATAAAAATCAATATAAGGAGGAGTTATATTTACACCAAACTCTACTTTAGGATATATCCATGCCAGCCCTATCTTCCAAAATAATCCATATGATTCTTGTACAAAACCGACTTCCTTATTATAAATAACAACCCTATCTTCAGAGTGACTAACATTATAATTTAAAAGGTTACTTCCTTTGTGGTTAAATACAGATACAAAAGTTGATACACCAATACTAAATTTTTCCGAAAATGCTTTTGACCAAGTAAGTCCAAACCACTCATCTTTAAGCTCGTCTTTCAAATTGACTTTTGCAATAAAATATTCACCCCCTTCAATGCCCTCTAATACATCACCACCTACCAGATTCGTTTCGTAATTTAAAGTCATATTCGATCTTACCTTTGAAATTACTGAATATGCAAAATAATGATTTTTGAGTGATTTTATTCGAAATGTACCTGCCACCATGCTTGGTATTTCATTAAACTTTGATGAACTTAATTTGTTTTTAATATCAATAGCATTTTTTAATGTTATTTGGTTAAATTCATAGGCTTTGGCATTGATACTAAAGGTAGGGGTTTTTAATAATGCTAATCGAGCAGGATTATAATAGGTCAACCCTAAATCTTCAACACTTCCAGTAATATTACCACTTAAGAGTATAGATCGATTTCCAAAACTCTCTATTCGATAATTTTCTTGAGAGAAAATAAACGAACAATTCGTAATAATTAATAACATCAACAATATTTTCTTCATAATATCCTAATCTTAGTTCGGATTCTATTTATCACCCTAACTATATGTATATCTAAAATGTAAATTAAATCGATTACTCCTMWMTWWCYCWAMMGWKWRMYWWYWTYYSWRWAGCGTTCTAATTTAGAATGGACAAAATAAGATGGGTTTATGTCAATCCAAACTTGTTTGCTAATATTGTTATTAGATTGGTTTTGTGCCAAACCAAATGTTTTAAAAATTACTGAAAACATTAAGGTTATAATAAGTTTGTTCATTCTTGACGAATAAAATAGTATGAGTCCTAATTTAAAGTAAAGAGATGTTTTTTAACAGTATAGATTTTAATCTAAGCAAGCTTTAAAAATTATTTTTCACATCATATTTGAAATAAATATTTTTGAAAACAACTATCCCCAAGGCAAAGCCATAGGGGATAGTTTACTCATTTCATTTTGAGCAAATAAAGATATCGTTAGTGAAATTATTAGAATAATTACTGCTGATTTGATAAATATAAATCATTTTCAAAACATTAGTACCCTATCTCAATTTTAGTAAAATATCAATTATTGTTACATTATTTCAAAAAATCAGGGTTCTCATATGACGGGTTTGGATAGGTATAGAACCCTTCTCCAGAACTTACTCCCATCTTTCCCTTATCTATATACTCTTTTTTAATTAATGCAGCACGATCAAGCATACTTTGGTCTCCAAGTTTTTCTCCCCATAATATATCAATGTTGTACATGGTTTGCATACCTACCGTATCCATTATACCAAAAGGGCCTATTTTAGCTCCTGTAGAAATCATCCATGTTTTATCTATGCTTTCAAAATCAGATACATCATTCACCATTAAGCTGGCTGCTGCTGATAGTAACGGTACCAATAATGAATTTAAAACATAGCCATTTTGTTCTTTATGAATGGGTATTGGTACCATGCCTATTTCGCGAGCAAATTCAACCACCCTGTCGAATATTTCTTTGTCAGTTCCTGGATGCCCCATTACCTCGCCTACATTGGAATCCCAAATTCCATTGGCAAAATGCAAAGCAAGAAATTTCTCAGGACGCCCCGTTTCTTTGGCATATTCGCTTGGTAATGTGGTGGAAGAGTTTGTTGTGAAAATGGTCTTTTCTGGAGCCACTTTAGCTAATTCTCCATAAAATGCTTTTTTAATTTCTGCGTTTTCAGGAATAGACTCACTTATTAAATCTGCATCTTTAACAGCTTCCTTTAAATTCGTGGTATAGCTTAATCTTAAAAGTGTTTGTTCAATTTCTTCTTTAGAGGCTCCTCTCGTTTCTAGGAATAAATCGGCAAATTGTTTATGAAATATTTTGCTTGCGTCTATCCCTTTTTCGAAGGCATCGTAAACCACTACATTAAAGCCATGAAAAGCAGTTTGCCATGCTATTTGCGAACCTAAAGTTCCTCCTCCTGCAATTGTCACATTTTTAATAATCATTATTTTTTATTTTTAAGGTTAATATTATTTTTTCTTTTAGAAGAATACAGCTGCTCCTAATTGAAAGTACTGATTTTTTACGCCATTGTTTATATCCAACATTCCCCAATTGTATCGTGCTTCAATAGAAAACATTAATATTTTCACGCCAATACCTGCCTGTAATGGTAAATCAAACACATTTGACTTTTCACCGATAGGATCCGCAGATGCACCTGCTAAAATATTCTTTTCAGCTACTTTAAAATTTAAAGCCGTTCCTCCAGTAGCATAGACAGGCCCTAATTTTACTTTAAGATATAATGGAACACTCACGTAGTGTAATTTCCTTTTCAGGTCAATTATAGTTGATTGAAATCCATTTTGGAAATATTCTAAACCACCTCCGGCGTATAACATCGGGATCAGTTTATATTCTTTAAAGACACCTAAATAAAATGTATTAAGGGGTTCAGTCCCTGCCAAACCTGCACCGTCTATAACCATAAATGCAGAATGATAACCCGCACGGATTCCAAATTTACTTGGTTTTTCGGATTCTTTATCCTGTGCAAAAGCGGACATTACTGTTGCAAATACTATCACTGTTAAAATTGTTAATTTTTTCATTTTWCTTAAATTTTACGTTATTGTTTAAATTAATTATTGTTAAATAAATTTCTGAAATCTTAATTTGTTTTGTTTTTCCCTTTGAAAATACTTTTCGGTAACATTATTTGCATTTGAAAACGCCACTGCCATTCAGGTCCAAAATCTGGACGCACTACATTATAATATAATTGGGTTTGCAGATTTAAAGGAAGTTTTCCCCCAAGCATGATTAATTTTCCTCCACCAGCTCCCAAAGGAACAATCCATCGGTCTTCCGAATCAGCTCTCCAATCAGCTGTAATAATAGGTGCACTATTAACATACCAACCTCCACCTAACTGACGAACTACAAATAAATTCATCAGCATGTGATTTACATCTTCTCTGTTTGATTCCCCTGCAAATGACCATGCGTTATTTATAAGTGCGCCAAAAGTCCATTGGGCTGATTGAGATAAGACTACAAGGGAAGGTCCTGCACTCCATTTTTGACTACCTCTGATACTACCACCAGTAGGTAATTCAACAACTGGCCCAAAACCTATCATTAACCCTTTACTTTCAGGTACATAAAAGCCTGTTAAAACAATATCTCCCAGWCCTGTGGATTGCATGCCACTTTCTTKWGMAAAATCAGGRATAGATACAATGGGTATAATTGTTCTTGTGATAAACTTACCCTTAAACAAAGGAATTACAGGTTGAATATTCAAAACATTTACATTACGGYTATGAGGTCCGTAATTCATATTCAAATTATTTTGGAATGGAAAACTCATCAAATCTGCTAATGGGTTTGCTGCTTCTATGGCTAATTCCTCTTGGGTATTTTGGGTGTCTTGGGCAAATAATATACCCGATGTGAATACTATTAATAGTATTGTAGTAACTTTTATTTTCATTATAAATTTTTATTTTGTTATTTATATTCTAATTAGGCCCTGATTTAGATATTCTGCGATTTTGCAATTTGGAATCGTATTTTTCGCAAAACACCTAAACCAGGGCTATTAATTATTCTATATATTTAATATTGATACTATTAATTTTTCCATTAAACTTAAATGGTGCTCTATCATAATAATCCAGTGATACTGGCGAACCTAAGTCCATACCTACATCAAAGGTGTCAGAAGAACTGTGGACAGTGGGAATTGASCGTTCGATACGCCCTTGACCAACAAWTTTTCCGTTAACTTTTAGGGTGAGAGTAGCTGGTCCCATGCGTTCTTTGGTATCATACTTGGTTTCTATTTCTATTTTTACCTTGCCAGTTTGGATGGTTGATTCAGAGCTGATTTTATAGCGGTTTAGTGTCAAGGCGTTGTATTCCGCTTTCAAGAAACCGTTGTCCATATATACCGTAAATCCTGAAGAAATATTACCTAAAGAAAAAAGCACTCCTTCGGCATTTTYTTCAATTTCGGCATTAATTACCGCCAAGGTAGAACGTCCGCTTGCAAACTTAGGAGCCATCGCTTCTGGAATTCGGTTCTGTCCTTCATAAAATGTCCATTCTGTAAGTGGTGAAGAAGGCAACTCTTCTGGATGAAAAAATGGTGTATAAAAAGACCCACCAATAGGATAAACTAGATTATCTATTGCCTCTTTATCAAACAGTTTTTTTAGTTCAGCCAATTTTTCAGGATTTTCTTTAGCAATATTTTTCGACTGAGAATAGTCTTCGTTCAGGTTATACAGTTCCCATTCATCATTATTTGGATCCCATGTTACAAGAGCAGCCATATTCGGTGCCCACGGTTCTCTAGGGCCCAGAACTCCTGCAAACCAACCGTTATGATAAATACCTCTGCTACCCATAACTTCAAAATACTGTGTTTTCTTAGTTGGTTTTGCATCAGGATTGTCGAATGTATAAGCCATTGATACCCCATCAAGTGGCTGCTGTTTAACTCCATCTACAACTTCAGGAGGTGTAATATTTAGAATATCATAAAGTGTTGCAGCAATATCATTTACATGATGAAACTGGGAACGTACCTTGCCATCGTGTTTAATCATTTTTGGCCAGGAGATAACCATCGGTGTTCTGGTTCCACCTAAATGTGCAGCAACTAATTTGGTACTCTGAAATGGTGAGGTTCCAGCATAAGCCCAACCATGGTGATATAAAACATCAAGTTTTGGTCCGCCCAATGCATCCAAACCTCCATAATCTCTATTGAGTACCTCAACGTGCTGATCGACAGTAGAAGGCATTGAATTATGTGCCAATAATTCGGCTATTGTTCCATTAATCCCTTGAGCATCTGGTCCATTGTCAGAATTAAGGTAGATAATCAGGGTATTGTCTAGCATTCCTTGACGTTCTATTTCATCAACAATCTTTCCATATTGCGCATCGGTATGTTCTAAAAATCCAGCATAAATTTCCATCAATCGTGTTTGAAACTCACGCTGAGACTCAGGGATATCATCCCATTTCTGCATGGTTTTTGCCAGTGGATTAAGAACGGCATCTTTAGGTATCCATCCCAGTTCCTTTTGCTTTTCAAAGGTCATCGTTCTTAGCACTTCCCATCCTTCATCAAATTTACCATCATATTTATCTGCCCACTCTTTAAAAATGTGGAGAGGRCCGTGTACGGCWCCTGGCGTAAAATAGAGGAAGAAAGGTTTRTCAGGATTGAGRGTTTTACTGATTTGCATCCATTGAATGGCTTTTTCTGCCAAATCTTCGGTTAGGTGGTACTTTGGGTTATGGGGAGTTTCAATTGGATTAGTGTTTTCAAATAGCGAGGGTTCATATTGTGATGCTTCACCTGCCAAAAAACCATAAAAATAATCAAATCCCATTCCCGTAGGATAGCGATCGAAGGGTCCCAGTTTGGTAATATCTGTTACAGGAGTATTATGCCATTTACCAAAGGCAGCTGTATTATACCCATAATAAGAAAGTACTTGGGGAAAGGTTGCCGTTGATTTTGGTATTTTTCCCACATAACCATCCCAATCAGAAGCCAATTCAGCAATCTGTCCAGCGCCTACACGGTGGTGGTTTCTTCCAGTTAATAAAGATGCTCTTGTTGGAGAACACATGGCTGTGGTGTGAAAGGCGTTATAGCTTATTCCAGACTCAGCCAGTCTTGTCATGGTAGGTGTATTCACAGGTCCTCCAAAAGTAGAAGGATTCGAAAAACCTGCATCATCGGTCATAAATATGACAATGTTAGGGGCATCTGCAGGTAGATGATTTTCTGCTGTTCGCCACTGGTGTTTTGAATCTGCCAATGTTTTTCCGGCCGTACTTGCCGATGGTGGTTCAGGAAATGGTAAGACTTCTTGTGCCTGTAATTGTGTTGCCCCTAAAAGCAAAGCAACAACACTAATTGTTAAATAATTTTTTTTTGTTTTCATTACTCTTTATTTTTTATTGTTTAACTTATTCTAGTTTCATTTTTCTTTAATGCCTATACTCCATATTTAAAATGCTTCCATTACTCCAAAATACAATCCTTGATTGCCATCTATACCCAAGGCATAATCTAATCGTAGGTTGATTCGTTTTTCTCTCGAAATCATAAATCGCATTCCTAAACCACCAGCTGGAAGTAGTTTTTGTTCAAAAGTTTCCTCTTCTTGGTCGTTTCCCCATACCGAACCTGCTCCTGCAAATGCCACTGCTCCCCAGCGTCTGTAAAATCTCCATCGATATTCAGCTTGCCCTGCTATCATATGCTTGCCTTTGTATTTTCCTGCTTGATACCCTCTAAGGTTATTTCTTACCCCATAATTTTGATACCCATCAAAAGGAACATCACCTGTTGCAAAACCTCCCCCTAATCCAAATGCCAATACTTGGTTAGTGGCTAGTGGAATATAATATGCGGCTTCAAAATCTATATCCGTATAATTATTGTCACTACCCAACCATTCTGTGTTAAACTTTGGTCTAATACTAAACGTGAAGCCACTTGTTGGATAATACACATAGTCTCTCGTATCGAAAGAAATATTAAACCCTATGCTAGAAATAAAGTTGTCGGTAATACCATTTTGTTCGAAGAATTCACGAGCAAAATCATTTTCTTCTTGTGTGCCGTTATCAAATGCGTAATTGGTTTGTGTACCAAGGTATAACAGTCCAAGGTAAAATTCCCCGATGATCTTTCTGCTATATTCTAAAGTGATAAACTTTCGGTTTTCAGTATAAACTAGTCCAACATCATTGTCATCAATATTATATAAGAAATCATTATTTATATTGACAACTCCTGTAGCGAAACTTGCACGGTTTTTATCTTCACTCCAAAATAATCGACTTGTAATTGCTGCGAAATAACTTTTGTTTGTTGAATACAATCCCATAAGGTTTATAGTAGAAGGTGGAGAAATTGTATCTTTTTTGTTAAATTTAAAAAAGTACATACCCATAGCTCCAAATCCAGTTTTCATAGCTGGGTTATTAATAATTAACGGTACTGCGGTAAGCGTATTTTTTGATTCGTTAAAAAGTGAATCAATTTCTTGACTCTGTGCCTTCATACCAGTAGAAAACACAATAAAAATGGCAATTAAAAAGGATACTCTTTTACTCATAAAATAAATAATTCAACTATTACTATCATTTGTTTGGGAGTTTAATAATTATAAACCAAAATGTGTTTTAACATCAGCCTTATTTAATCCGCTTTTTTGATAGCGGGAACTTTCCATGTTCCATCTAAAGCGGCCTCTTTTGGCCAGTATAATCTTAATGTGATATTTGTCAAGCCTTCCTTTGTAGAAGGTAACCAATTGGTTGTTTTATCTCCACCTGGGTCGGTATTTTGAATATATATATCCAAAGAACCATCTTTATTATATGTTAGATTGTCTCTATCTCCTAAAGCAAATCTGTTAATTGTGTTTGCAACCAAAAAATCTTTACTATTATAGGCGGTAAGCGACCAAAAGGCATGTACGGGAGGTATTTCGTCTTTCTCAAAATGAAGTATGTAGTTATTCTCACCAATTATTGGGTTTCTTTTTTCATCTACCGAAGTATTGGGATAAACAGCATCTTCGGGCAAATTAGCACCCAAACCTATAAATGCAATAAAAGCACGATGTTCATAATCTGTACCATAAAAGCCCATTTTGTCAACAGGAAACATCCAATTATTAACAATAGCTATACCTGGATCTTTTTTACCCGTTGACTTATCAATCCAATCTTGATGAGCGTTTTCCGAAATAGTATTTAGTCTTTTAATTAACTCAGGCGACATATTTTTGGTTGAAAACTCTTTTCCAGCAATAATTCCAATGGATTCCATCTCTTTAATCAATGGAGCATCTGCTTTAGCAGGAGGATTAGCTACCATTAACTGTGTTAGCTTGTTAATATACTCTTCAATAGATAAAGCTCTTGTATCATTTACTGGTACTATTTTTTTATATTCTTCAGAAACTATTCCAATAGGTGTTTTATACTCTTTTCCATAATTACTTAATAAATCTATTTTCATACCATCTTGAAATGCGGCAACAACAGTAGCACCGTCTTCTGCACTATTTACTTGTGTTCTGCCAATCATCCACACCGTATTGGTTGGAGCCTTAATTTGCGTCATTCCTTCAGGGATTTCTCCTTTCCAGAAAGGACCAGTTACTAAAAATATATGCGCTCCATTGCCTGTAGTTCTAGAACCTGGAACAGAAAAAACATTTGAGTACGCATCGTAAAGAGGTAACAAGTAATATCGGTCAGTTGCAGGAACAGTTAATACAACAGGTTCTTCTTTTAAATTGTACCAAGCATTTGAATAATAAGTATCAACATTGGCTTTTACAACATCCGTAAATTTATCATCAGGAAAGTCTCTAAAGTGCCCTAATTGATTAATCGGAGCGGAAGTTGAAGTAGGAGTTTCCACATTTGTTATGACCTTTTTGGTATAGTCCATTAAAATCATCGGGTATCCAAAAGCATAAGCCCTAGTTACAATTTCAAAAACTTTTTCATCTGAAACTGTATTTGTGTCTGCAGTCCCTTTTTTATTTGAATTCTCACAAGCTGTACTCATAAATAGCAGCACAACTAGGCTAGCAATTGTAAATCTTTTCATTTTTCTATCTTTTAAAATTAATTAATCAATTTTAGTTTTATTATTTCAGATTTAGCTGCTTCTAAATCAATTATAAAGTCAGTGTTTGAGTGTAATATTGCCACTGTTGCAGCACCCATCATCCGTCCATATACTACATCGCTATGCCAATGTACATTACATACATTACGACTAATACCAAATTGTTTACCTCTTTCCAGAATATCATCAGCTTGTTCAGGGAATACTTCTGCTAAAATTAATGCCCATGCCCAACCAATGGCAGTATGACCCGATGGATAAGARCCATCCTTACGTAATCCTTCCTCATCTTCAGGGGTACAAATTGCCATATTGTTAAGCATAAAAGGCCTAGCACGTTGGTAATGGTTTTTAGCAGCATAGGTTGATAATCCTGCATCTGCCAGTGTTCTACGAAGAATCATATATAAATGAGGAGTAGTTACTTTAGATATTTTTATATCCAAAATGATATTGAAAGCTTCCGTAGCATGTGGAAAAGCTAAGTCAGCATCTTTTTTAGCTTGTTCTTTTCTTTTCTTATCTTTTAATGATAGAAAGCTGGATGCTATTTCTTGATCTAAAAGAAAAGTAGCAGATCCCTCTTTTGGTGGAGGAGGAATTAGTTTAAGGCTATTAGGAATTTTATCTTCGGGTAAATATCCCTCTAAAATGCCAGGGCTAATTTCCTTGATTTCTTTTGATAAGGAAGTAAGGACTTGCTGTTTTGTTGATGCTTCCTGTGTACAACTCCAATTAAATAGTAAAACCGCTATTAAAAAAGGCAAGCCATATTTTATTCCTTTAAATACTGTTTTTGCAACCATTTTAATTTATTGTTAATATAACAAATTTACAATAGGGATATATCATAAATTAGACAGCCCTGTATAGTGAATCTTGGAATACAAATTTGACGATATAAATTTCAAAACCGAATTCATTATATCTTTTGATTGTTGTTCCATTCTTTCGGCAGATAAATCATTCATATCTAATCGTGAGTACCAGGATTCTCCAACAGTTACCCATAAATCAAAGGTCTCCTCATTATTTTTAAAATCAAACTGGGCTGAAAATAATTTAAGGATAAAATATATGTTTGAAGTAGGTTTTTTTGGTACTCGTGCTCCATTTTTTATGGATTTAGTAACACTCATTGTTGCTCTTTTACCGCTCCTAGTAGCAGGTGCTATTGCATTTGCAAGAAATAAGCATTATAAAGTTCATGCATATGTTCAAATAACAATATTCACTTTTTCTGTAATCGTAGTATCTAATAATGGAGCCATGTCCCAGTGCGGTTCAGAACAAAAGGTATAACATTCAGCAAGCCCTGTAAACACCCCTGCATTTATTATGAAATAGTTAGTAACTCCACCCTCATCTAATATTAATGTATGTATTCCCTGATTACCTCCATTGCTAAAAACAGCAATTTTAGGACGTTGATTTAAAGTGTACCTAACATCCACCACTTCATTATTCATCAATTTATAGACAGCTACATTGTTTCCATAAGAAGATATAACTTGAGTAGCCGTTTGCGAATAAGAATGGACAGGAGTATTAAGATAGGCTGTATCGATGATAAATGCACTCGCTCGAAAATCCTTTAATGATGAGGCTACAAATGAAGGATAAATTCGTTCGGCCATCGCAGAAAATCTATAGCGTCCTTTATCTTACCTGCTTTAATAACCCATTTTACTGGAATATCCTGCAGCAATAAAGCGTGAACCAATCCATAAGCTTTCAAATTGAACGGAGCAATAACAGATTGATTTGAATTGTCCATTGGAATTACTAATGAACCAAGAGGAACAGTTTCAAGATTTGTTGGTGGATTGGGTAAATCTGCCGATAGTTGTGCTTGTAATTTCCCAATAAATAAAGAGAAAAGTAAAAAAATAATAGCTATTTGTAATCTTTTTATCATGCACAAAATTCTTCATATTTATAGTTTATACGCATCATAAACAAATAAGTTCATAGAGATTGTTTAAAAAAAAATTGACATAGAGCGAATTGATCTAAGTATCTGAAGACCAAACACGGGATATAACGTTATTAGATTATGGAAAAAATAAAGAGGCTTTTAAAGTGGACATTTTAGCACAAAATCGCAGAAAAGCGTACTTTTTAAGCATCACTAGAGTTTAAAACTCCTTCACTTTCTCAAAGATTTAACAATTACGAAAACAACCCTTCGACATTCCGATAGTTATCGGAATCAGGATAACATTGTGTTTAAAATGGTAACTTTGCTCAAAAATTATTTTGAATGAGTTCTAAAAAAGTAGCACTTATCATATTAGATGGCTGGGGATTTGGAGACCAATCTAAATCGGATGCCATTTATAATGCCAATACTCCTTTTTTTGATAGCTGTTTAAACCAATACCCAAATTCTACTTTAAAAACCTATGGAGAATATGTTGGTTTACCCGAAGGGCAAATGGGAAATTCCGAAGTTGGGCATTTAAATGTTGGTGCTGGACGTATTGTTTACCAAGATTTTGCAAAAATCAATCAAGCTTGTGCGGATAATTCTATTGCCAATAATGAAACCTTAAAAGCTGCTTTTAATCACGCTAAACAAAATAATGTTGCAGTGCATTTCATGGGCTTGGTTTCTGATGGTGGAATTCATTCGCACCAAAACCATTTGTATA
>NVSL01000042.1 GCA_002401215.1 Flavobacteriaceae bacterium
AAACTTTAAAAAAATACTATCAAGATTTTAAATTTAAGCATCCAACTCCAAATGACATAATGCGATCTGCCGAAAAAGTTTCTGGGATTCAATTAGATTGGTATTTGAATGAATGGACGCAAACTACACATACGATTGATTACGGAATTAAAGTCATTGCCAACAAATCCATCACCCTAGAAAGAGTTGGAAGAATGCCAATGCCTATCGATGTTACGGTAACTTACACTGATGGTTCTTCGGAGGATTTTTACATCCCTTTAAGAATGATGCAAGGGCAAAAACCAACCGATGCAAGTATTTTAGATAATTGGGCGTGGGCATATCCTACCTATACTTTTAAAGCGTCGAAAGAAATTAAATCTATACAAATTGACCCTTCTAGTTTGATGGCTGATGTCGATAAAAAAAATAACTTTGTGGAAATTTCTGAATAAAGAATTTCATTACTGATGCGTAAACTTAAAAATAGCGAACTAGACAGACTGGATGTTGAAGGATTTAAAAATACTTCTAAAATTCCGCTGATTGTTATATTGGATAATATTAGAAGTCTAAACAATATCGGTTCGGTTTTTAGAACCAGTGATGCGTTTGTAATTGAAAAAATTTACCTCTGCGGAATCACTGCAAAACCACCACACAAAGAAATTCATAAAACAGCATTAGGCGCCACAGATTCTATTGCTTGGGAATATGTTGAAGACACACTAGAGTTGATTAAACGATTGAAAGATTTAAACATTAAAGTGGCGAGTATTGAGCAGGCAGATAATGCTACAATGCTACAAGATTTTAATGTAGAGCCCAATCAAAAATATGCAGTTGTTTTTGGAAACGAAGTAAAAGGAGTGCAGCAAGAAGTTGTTTCAGCTTCTGATTATTGCATTGAAATTCCCCAATTTGGCACCAAACATTCACTAAATATTTCGGTAAGTTGTGGTGTGGTTCTTTGGGATTTGTTTAAAAAGATGCGGTATTAAGCTTTCTTGATTTTCTCAATTATCAGTTCTAAATTTGCTTGTCGTAAGATAATGTAACCTCTGTTAATGGTTGGTTGGGTTACAAAATAGTTTTAGCAGCTCTAACAAAATGCTTATAAATATTTAAGGCAATTACATATTCTAATTGTTATAAAGTTATTGTTATAGGTTTTATCAATACAAATATATATTTTATCAATTTGCTTTATAATTAAAAAGGTTATAAGTTTGTGCAACAATTAAAATAACAAATAATGAAAAAATCAGCAACATTTATCATTTTGTTATTATTTCTCACTGCTTGCAACAATGAAAATAGTAACAAATCAACAGACGGAATTTCAGGTGCAACCATTACAAAAAAAAGCAACCTAAACAAAAGGAGTGCTACTAATAGCGATTGGTGGCCTAATAGATTAAATTTAGATTTACTACGTAAGCACTCTACATTAACAAACCCTATGGACAAGGATTTTGATTATGTAAAGGAGTTTAAAAGTTTAGATTACAACGCCTTAAAAAAAGACATACGTGCATTAATGTCAGATTCTAAAGATTGGTGGCCAGCAGATTACGGAAGTTATGCAGGTTTTATGATTAGAATGGCTTGGCACAACGCTGGTACATATCGTTCAGGTGATGGACGTGGAGGTTCTAGATCGGCACAACAACGTTTTGCACCACAAAATAGCTGGCCAGATAATGCCAATTTAGATAAAGCAAGAAGATTGCTTTGGCCTATAAAGAAAAAATATGGTAATAAAATATCGTGGGCAGATTTAATGATTCTTACCGGTAACGTAGCTTTAGAATCTACAGGATTTAAAACTTTTGGTTTTGCTGGAGGAAGAACAGATGTTTGGCAACCCAACGAAGATGTTTATTGGGGAGCCGAAGAAAAATGGCTAGACGATAGCAAACGTTATAGTGGAGACAGAAAACTTGAAAATCCTTTAGCGGCAGTTCAAATGGGATTAATCTATGTAAAYCCTGAAGGMCCWRAYGGWAATCCWGATCCNKTWGYWRGCRSCAAAGNATATTCGTGMAACWTTTGGAAGAATGGGAATGAATGATGAGGAAACAGTTGCATTAATCGCAGGGGGTCATACACTTGGTAAAGCACACGGAGCTGCTAGCGCATCTCACGTAGGTTCAGATCCAGAAGCATCACCTATTGAAGCACAAGGTTTTGGTTGGAAGAGTGATTACAAATCGGGTAAAGGTGCAGATGCAATTACATCGGGTTTAGAGGTTGTATGGACATCTACYCCTTCAAAATGGAGTCACTTATTCTTTTTTAATTTATTTGAAAACGAATGGGAATTAACAAAAAGCCCCGCAGGTGCGCATCAATGGGAACCTAAAAATCCTAAAATGATGGTGCCAGATGCGTATGATTCAGATAAAATGGTGAAACCGGGAATGTTTACTACAGATTTAGCATTGCGATTTGACCCTGTATATGAGAAAATAGCAAGAGGATTTTATAAAAATCCAGATACGTTTGATGAAGCTTTTTCAAGAGCTTGGTTTAAATTAACCCATAGAGATATGGGACCAAAATCTACCTACTTAGGGCCAGAAGCACCAACAGAAGACTTAATTTGGCAAGACCCAATTCCTGTTGCAGACTATGAAGCGATAACTAAAAATGATGTAGGAAATTTAAAGAAACAAATTTCAAACTCAAATTTAACCATTAGCGAAATGGTTACTACCGCTTGGGCTTCTGCTTCCACCTATCGTAATTCAGATAGAAGAGGAGGAGCAAACGGAGCAAGAATACGCTTAGAACCACAAGTAAACTGGGAAGTAAATAATCCTACACAATTGAAAAAAGTATTGGCTGTTTTAGAACAAATTCAAAAAGAATTTAATACCAAATCAGGTTCTAAAAAAGTGTCCATAGCAGATTTAATTGTATTAGCAGGTACAGTTGGATTAGAAAAAGCAGTGACGAATGCTGGATATGATTATAAAGTACCATTTAGCTCAGGTCGTACAGATGCTTTGCAAGAACAAACAGATATTAACTCATTCAATCTTTTAGAGCCAATGGCAGATGGGTTCCGTAATTACTTAAAAACAAAATACACCATTTCTACCGAAGAATTATTGGTTGACAAAGCACAACTACTAACGCTTACAGCACCAGAAATGACCGTGTTAGTTGGAGGAATGCGCGCTTTAAATGCAAATTTTGATGGAAGTAAAAACGGAATATTCACCACCAATAAAAACAAACTCACCAACGACTTTTTTGTTAACTTATTAGGAATGAGTGTTGAATGGGAAGCTACAGACGATACAAAAGAAATGTTTGTAGGTAAAGATATTAAAACGGGAGCCGATAAATGGACAGCGACAAGAGCAGATTTAATTTTTGGTTCCAACTCAGAACTGAGAGCATTGGCAGAATTTTATGCAAGTAACGACTCTAAAGAGCAGTTTGTAAAAGATTTTATCGCTGCTTGGACAAAAGTTATGAATCTTGATAGGTTTGAATTGATATATAAATAAGAATTTATTAGTATTATTAAAGCAATAAAGAGGTAACTGTTACAGGTTGCCTCTTTTCTGTTTTACTTATTTTTTCTTTTGGAATAGCTTTACCTTCTAAAACCCCAACATAATTTTAGCGATATAAAAGAATAAGAAGATTCCGAAAATATCATTACTGGTTGTAATAAAAGGTCCTGTAGCAATTGCAGGGTCAATTCCTCTTTTATCTAAAATAATAGGAACAAATGTTCCGATAAGTGCGGCAACAATAATTACTGACATCATCGAAATTGCAATTGTCAAACTAAAATTAATTCCCATATTGGTAATAAATCCAAAGATAATTACAAGAATTCCTAGAATAAATCCGTTGATTAAACTCAACCCTATTTCTTTTAATAAGCGACTAAATAAACTTCCTTTTACAATATCATTTGCCAAACCTTGTACAATAATTGCACTTGACTGAACTCCAACATTTCCTGCCATTGCAGCAATTAAAGGCGTAAAAAAGAATAGATGTCTATACCTATCATCAGACATAATTTCTTCATATCCTTCCATGATAAAAACAGAACCTAATCCACCGAATAAGCCTAAAACCAACCAAGGCAATCGTGCTTTTGTCAAATCCCAAATACTATCATCTGCCTCTACATCTTGCGAAACCCCAGCCGCCAAAAGATAATCTTCTTCGGCCTCTTCTTTCATCAAATCAACAATATCATCAATGGTAATTCTTCCTAATAAAATCATATTATCATCTACCACCGGAATCGCCTCTAAATCATATTTCTGCATGATTTTAGCAACCTCTTCTGCCTCTTCATGTACGTTTACAGAATCAACTTTTGGAATATAAATTTTAGTGATATTACCTTTAGGAGGTGCAATCAATAAATCTTTTAAAGACAAGCGGCCTATCAATTGTTCATCATCATTTACCACATAAATGGAATGAACTCGGGTAACCTCTTCTGCTTGCGCACGCATCTCTTTTACACACCTTGTCAGCGTCCAATTTTCATTGACTTTTACCAATTCTTTTGCCATCAATCCTCCGGCAGAATCTTCGTCATACGTCAGTAACTCTTGGATATCTGCCTTGTGCTCGTCATCTTCAATTTCCGAAATTACACGCTCTTGTCTCGCCTCAGATAACTCACCAATAATATCGGCAGCATCATCGGTATCTAACTCTCCAATTTCTTCTGCAATTTCCTTTGCAGACAAGTTTTTTAGGACACGTTCTCGGGTATCCTCATCCAAATCCATCAAAACATCAGACGTCTTTTCACTGTCTAATAATTTGATGATATACGTTGCCTCATCAAGATCAAGTTCGTCTAAAATTTCGGCAATATCAGCGTGATGCTCATCACCCAACAAAGATAAAATAGCAGCATCTGATTGATTTCCAACCAGCTGCTCTATTTTCCTAAAAAGATTTTTGTTAATCTCTATTGCCATCTTGTTCTATTTTTGCCGTCAGCTCAAAAAAGGCTAAAACTGACAATTGCTCTGGGCGCATCGCAAATATAGTATCTTCTCGTAATTTATCAGATAAATTGAAAGATTTTAAACTGCCACGTAACATTTTTCTTCGTTGATTAAAAGCCGTTTTTACAACTTTAAAAAATAATTTTTCATCTACCGGCAATGAATAATTTTCTTTTCTGGCGAGTCTGATTACGCCCGATTCTACTTTTGGTGGTGGATCAAAAACCGTTGGTGGTACTGTAAATAAATATTCGACATCGTAAAATGCCTGGGTGAGTACAGATAGGATTCCGTATTTTTTTGAACCCTCCTTTTCGGCAATTCTCTCAGCAACCTCTTTTTGAAACATTCCAGCAAATTCTGGAATCTGATGACGATTTTCCAAGGTTCTAAAAACAATCTGAGTAGAAATATTATAAGGAAAGTTACCGATAATGGCGAATTGTTTCTCTCCAAAATAATCTTTAATATTGATTTTTAAAAAGTCTTTTTCAATGATTCTGGGAGCCAAGTTTAAATAATTTGCTTGAAGATATTCAACCGAATCTCGATCAATTTCTATGACGTGCGTAATAATGTCTTTTTTGAGTAAATATTTTGTCAACATTCCCATACCAGGGCCAATTTCTAACAGGTCATCATAACCATTCAGGGTTAAAGAATCTGCAATATCTTTTGCGATAGATTCATCTTTTAAAAAGTGTTGCCCTAAATGTTTTTTTGCTCTTACGGTCATGTTCTAATTACTTTTTATGTCGTTACTGCGAAGGCAGGAATGACAGCTCCAAATATTTCAACAATACCTTCAAGGTTTTTGAAACCTTGAAGGAGAATTATTTTTTTCTATTCATCATTTTCAAATTAGACTCTAAAAACCAATCTCGTTTTTTTGAATCTATCGTCTCTCGTCTAAAATCTACAGTCTAAACAAACTCCTTAATAATTTTTAACTCTGTTCTAAAAGCTACAAATTTACCATGAAAATGTTTGCCGCTATTTTGCATTCTCTCTGCGTCAAACTGATAATAATCGTCTAGATCTTTTCTGGTTTTTGCTCGGTATTGAACGGAATAAGTGACTCCGCCCATTTCTTCATCCACCAAAACCTGGGCCAGTTTTGCGCTTACAAATCTACCCGTTGCAATTACTTCTGGTATGTGTTTGTGAATCCAAGAAAGCCATTCTTTATGAATGCTCTCGTCTACATTTATGGTTACGTTGTATATGTACATTTTATTTTTGTGTAATTGTTTATTTGTTGAATTGTTATATCAAAATTATTGAATATCGTCTCCTCTTAACTTCCTGTATTTTTTTCGAGCAGCAACTAAATGAATACTCGACGGAAAATCAAAAATAATCTTTTGATAGTATTCTTTTGCCTTTTCTATGTTATTTTGTTTTGCGTGTAATTCGCCCAATCTGAAATACGCATCATCTACCAAAATATCTGTTGGATTGAGTTCAATAATTTTTAAATAATTATTTTCTGCTTTGTCAAATTCGTTTAACTCTTCAAAAATTTCGGCTTGTTTAAACAGGGTCTCATCTTCAATTGTGTGTCCTTTATATTTAGTTAACAACACATTTAAAGAGTCAATCGCCTGCTTATTTTTATGCTGATATGCCAACAAATCTGATTGCGCATATAATTTTAAAGCGGTCTTTAAAGAATCTTGCACCGTATTATCACTGATGATTAAACTCAACTCCAACGCGTCATTTGCAATGAGTTGCGAAGTGGAACCTTTCAAAACTTTTAGTTGGGTTTCTGCCCAATCAAAATCACCTTTATAATAACTTGTTTGCGCAACTTTAAACTTGGCTTCTTGCCCTAAAATATGATTTTTAAGACTGGTTTGCACTTGCGAATAATAAATCAATGCTTGGTTAAATTGATTATTAAAAACCAAAATATCTCCCAATTTTAATTTGATGGCTCCTTTTTGAAAAACAGAACTTCGTAGTTTTAAAGCGTCTTTTAAAATGTTGATTGCTTTATAAGATTCTCGCTTTTTAAAAGTCAAAAAATCTGCATACGCAATTTGGATATTTATGGTTGATGCTGTTTTTCCGTACTCAATAAATAAATTTTGAAACTGAGAATCGACTGCCTCTAAATCATCCGAAGTTTCGATAGCAACATATAACAAATATAGTTTTGAATCGATGATTTCATGCCGTCTTTCAGCGTTTTCTAACACAAAAGTAAAGGCTGTTTTTGTGGCAGAATAATCCGCATCACTAAAAGCCAATTCGCCCAAATCGATGATGAAATTTAAGCCCAAACTGTCGGTGCGTTTGTAAATTGCTTTTTCTTGTACAAAGGCTTTATTAAAATCTTTTTGCTGAAGATATAACCAACTCAATAATTGATTCCAAGAATTATTTGGATTTCCTTGTAAGCGTTTTAAAATTAATTTTCTGAATAAAATATTGTAGTCGTTTTCAGAATCATCAGTAATATATTTACCAACATATCGCAAAATGGTGGCAGTATATCTCGAGTCTTTTTCTACCATATTTAAATAAGAATTAAACATGTTTTTCAGCTCTCCTTTTTCGCCATAAATCTCTGCCATCTGGATGTCATAATTCGCATTCGGATTTGCTTGCATCGTAATTTGATAGGATTCTAACGCGTAATCTAACAGATGATTTTTTTGAAAAGCACGTCCAACGGTGTACCCRTWWWMWGGYYKWTSKYKTAAATAATCAATCGCTTTTTGATAATAAGAACCTGCTTTTGTTTGTTGATGTTGCAATTCAAAATTATACCCAAGCTCCACATAAAATTGAATTTGCGACGGGTAATTATTCAAATGATTTTTGATGAGATCTTTACTCTCTTCAAAATTTTCTAATTGCTGATGACAATAAATAAGTCGGCTTAAATAATTAGAGTTAAAATTATTTTGCTCATACAATTTTTGATAAATAGATGCTGATTTTTCGTATTCACCCTTCCTAAAATAATCATACGCCAACTGCTGATCTTGCGCAAAAATGAGCGAAGAACAAAAGAAAAAAAAGAGGACAATTATTTTTTGCATTCGAGATGAATCAGATTAAAATCAGTTTCAAAGATAGGCAACTAACTGTTAAAGTTTTTATAAAAGCATTGCAATTCAATTTAGGGGCTGTAACGTTTTGGCATAAAACTTGTCTTAATAGAAAACGAACTAAAACTTTGAAATTATGAACAACTTAATCGAACAATACGAAACGACAAAAATGAATGCAAAGATGTATATGAAAAATGGACAAATCCATAAATACTTCGAAGCTTTGTTAGAAATGAACAGATATAAAAAATTGATGGTAGCTGTTGTAGCTAACTAAAATTCTTTCAAAAAATTACAATAAAAAAATCAGGTCTTGAATATTCAAGATCTGATTTTTTTTGTTTTATTAGTTCTCGACTGCGCTCGAACAGGCAGCCTAATCTTTTCAAACTTTACTCGTTAGTTAATCATTTCGAATCCGCAATAAGGAACCAAAGCTTTAGGGATTTTAATTCCTTCTGGTGTTTGACAATTTTCTAACAAGCCTGCTAAGACCCTTGGCAATGCTAAAGAACTTCCGTTTAAGGTATGTGCCAATTCACTTTTTCCCTCTGCGTTTTTAAAACGTAATTTTAACCTGTTTGCTTGAAAAGTTTCAAAGTTTGAGATAGAACTAATCTCTAACCAACGGTCTTGTGCTGTAGAAAAAATTTCGAAATCAAAAGTCAAAGCAGCTGTAAATCCGAGGTCACCTCCACACAATCTTAAAATACGATATGGCATTTCTAACTCTTGTAAAATTCCTTTTACGTGATTTACCATCCCGTCCAAAGCAGCATACGAATTTGTTGGATGTTCTAATCTCACAATCTCAACTTTATCAAATTGATGCAAGCGATTTAATCCACGAACATGTGCTCCATAACTTCCAGCTTCACGACGAAAACATGGCGTGTAAGCGGTATTTGTAACTGGAAAATCTTCTTCTTTCAACAACACATCGCGATAGATATTTGTCACCGGAACCTCAGCGGTCGGAATCAAATATAGATTGTCAATTCCACAATGATACATCTGCCCTTCCTTATCTGGCAACTGTCCCGTTCCTCTTCCAGATTCTTCATTTACCAAATAAGGAACTTGCATTTCGGTATAACCAGCAGCGGTATTTTTATCTAAAAAATAGTTGATTAAGGCACGTTGTAATCTGGCGCCTTTACCTTTATATACAGGAAATCCTGCACCCGTAATTTTGTTTCCTAATTCAAAATCGATAATATCATATTTTTTGGCTAATTCCCAATGTGGTATTGCACCTTTGTGTAATGTTGGAATTGTACCTTCTTCAAAAATAGTTTCGTTATCATCTTCTGTAACCCCAGCAGGAACAGACTCATGTGGCACATTTGGGATTTGATATAACAACTCTTGCAAGTCTATACTTAATTGATTCAACGCACCATTCAAGGTTTTTGAAGCCTCTTTAAGTTGACTCGTTTTTTCTTTTAAAATGTTGGCTTTTTGAGCTTCTCCATTTTTGTAAAGTATCCCAATTTCTTTCGATAATTTATTAGATTCGGCAAGTGTTTTGTCTAATTCCGTTTGTGTAGATCGACGATTTTCATCGGTTGCGATAACCTCATCAATCAATTTTTCAGCATCAACAAAATTTCTTTTTGCTAATCCTTTTAACACGGTTTTTTTGTGATCTCTAATAAATGCGACTTGTAACATAGGTCTAAATTTGTTCTTTTTTCAAAACGCAAATTTAGGAAATTGAAGTCAGTTATTCCACTTATTTTAAGATAAGTGTTTCGCTGATAGAAGTTATGACTTGCGGCACTTCATCTACCTTAAAATTGATGTTGAGTTGGTAGGTGTTTCCCTCTATTTTTTTGAGTGATAAATTTCCTTTTGTGATGACATAAGAACCGTAACTCCCTTTGCAATAACAAATTCTGTTTAGGATTAAATTGACTTTTCTAAGTTCTTTATTTTCTAAATTTAATTCGGATACATCTGTATCAAATTCTGCAAATATCTCTTCAATATAATGCCCATCCATTGCTTGCTGATCTACATTTCTTTTGAATGAAAATTTGAATACAGTCTTCTTTCCTTTTTCGATGGTTGTATAAGATGATGTGCCTTCTCGCACAACTAAATTTATGGAACTGTTTGCAAATAACTCAAAAGAGCAATCGCCATCTTTTGGGCAATCTGTTTTTGATACAACTTCTTTTGTTTCGGAAATGGTTTTTGGATTTTGAGCTTTACAACTCAATAATAAAAAGGCAAAAATAAAGAAGATTGGAAATTTCATACTCAAAGATACTATTTCTCTTTTTAAGAGGATATTATTACTATTCACACCGTGACTTTGAGTCACGGTGTGAATTTTTTTAAAGTGTTTTGAGCGGTAATTTTATCTTTTTCAAGTTGATTTTTTAAATCGTCTATCGAGTCAAATTTTTTCTCTTCTCTCAGAAATTTTAGCAATTCTATTTGAATTGTTTGACCGTACAAATCAGCATCAAAATCAAAAAAATTAACCTCAATAGTTTGGTGTTTTCCATCAACAGTTGGGCGATTACCAATGTTTAACATCCCATCATAACAGACATTGTTAATCGTTGCTTTTATAGCATAAACTCCTGCTTTCGGAATCAATTTATAGGATTCTTCAATTTTGATATTGGCAGTTGGAAACCCAATTTTAGAACCCAAGTTCTGTCCTTTTACAACTTTACCAGTCAACATAAAATTGTAGCCCAAATAAGTGTTTGCTTTTTCAATAGCACCAGTTAAAAGTGCTGTTCTAATTTTTGTAGAGCTGATGGTAATATCATCTAAATTTTGTGCGGGAATTTCTTCCAATTCAAAATCGAACATGGTTCCATATTCTTGTAATTGTTCAAAATTACCTTCACGATTTTTACCAAAATGATGATCGTAACCAATAATCAATTTTGAAATATTGAGCTTATCAACAAGTACATTCCGTACAAATTCAAAAGCTGTGAGCCTCGAAAAATCTTTATCAAAAGGGTGAATAATTAATTCATCTAACCCTAAATTTTCTAATAATTTAGATTTTTCACCCAACGTATTGATCATTTTTACTTCGTTGTCTTTTTGCAATACCATGCGAGGATGCGGAAAAAAAGTAAGAATTACCGAGGCTTCATTTTTGTTTTTTGAAGCTGCTAATAATTGAGAAATTATTTTTTGATGGCCAATATGCACCCCATCAAAAGTTCCGATTGTAAGGATGGTTTTCTTTTTTGAAGAAAAGTTTAAATAATTATGAGTGCTATTCAATTTTAAAAAAAGACGTTGGTTTCTAAAGCAAAGTTACTACATAATAGAATATTAACTCCCCAAAAAAACAGCTTATTTTTTGAATAAATAATAATAAAAGTTATCTTTGAGGAAAATCCCCAAAATAGCAGTGTATTAAATGGTCTAAAAATCAATATTATGAAAAATAACTACTCCAAAATCAACTTGTTTTCAATCCTATTTTTCTTTATTTCATCCATTTCTTTTTCTCAAAATTCTAATGCTATTTGGACACAAATATCAAAAGAAGAAATTACCCAAGAAAAATTATTTTCAAAATCCGAAGCCCCTCAAGCCATTTTTTACACCCTTAATATTGAAACCTTAAAATCTCAATTACGAGATGCGCCCTTGCGTGGTGCTTCTTTTGAAACGTCTAATTTAACAGTTAAATTTCCAAACAATAACGGAATACTTCAATCCTATTATATAAAGGAAGCGCCTGTTTTAGGAGAAAGGTTGCAATTGCAATTTCCAACTATTAGATCATATATAGGAGTAGCAATTGACAATCCAAGAATTACGATGCGATTTAGCGTCTCACAAGATGGACTTCATTCTGCAACTTATAGATCTGAAAACGGAACAACGTTTATAGACCCTTATACAAAAGATCAAAACAATTATATTATTTATGCTACCAAAGATTTACCTTTAATAGATACTGATTYTGTTTGCGAATTCGAAAACAACAATGTAATTGATAGAAGTTTTAATATAACAGAAACATCAAGAATTAATGATGGTAACTTGAGAACATTCCGCTTAGCTTTGGCTTGTACGGGTGAGTATGCTCAGTTTCATTTAACACAACAAGGAGTTGGTGCTGGCGAAACGGATGCTGTTAAAAAAGCCGCAGTTTTATCAGCAATGAATACAACAATGACACGTGTAAATGGTATTTATGAAAATGAATTGTCTGTTACAATGACGCTGGTTGATAATACAAGTATTATTTATTTGGATGAACTTACCGACCCTTATACTAATAATAGCGGAGGTGCAATGTTAACCGAGAATCAAACTGTATTAGATACGAATATTGGGGGTGTAAATTACGATATTGGGCATGTATTTAGTACTGGTGGTGGCGGTGTTGCGTATTTAGCTAGTGTTTGTTCTGCAGGTTCTAAGGCTGGTGGAGTTACAGGTTTATTATCACCTATTGGAGATGTTTTTGATATTGATTATGTATCTCATGAAATGGGGCATCAGTTTGGAGCTAACCATACTTTTAATGGAGATGCAGGAAGTTGCGGAGGTGGAAACAGAAATAATGCCACTGCTTTTGAACCCGGATCTGGATCGACAATTATGGCATACGCAGGAATCTGTGCACCACAAAATGTTCAGAACAATAGCGATGGGTATTTTCATATTGCTAGCTTAAATGAAATTTGGGCAAACATCACCACAGGTGTTAGTACGTGTGCAGTTCTTTCTAGTACTGGCAATAATTCGCCTACAATAAATCCGCTAACAAATTATACGATTCCAAAATTAACTCCTTTTGTTTTAAAAGGAAATGGAAGTGACCCAGATGGTGCCGCTTCATTAACCTATTCATGGGAACAAAAAGACAATGCTATTTCAACACAACCTCCGGTTTCAACTTCTAACTCTGGTCCGTTATTTAGATCTAGAACACCTAAAAGTTCTGCTGACAGATACATGCCTTCAATTGGTACTGTTTTGGGAGTAATTCCTGCAACTTGGGAAGTACTTCCCTCCGTTGCAAGAACTTTAAATTTTGATTTAACCGTAAGAGATAATGATGCAAATGGCGGTAGATATGTCACTGAAAGTATGCCGGTAACTGTTGAGGATGTTCCTCCTTTTTTAGTAACAGAACCAAATACAGCTGTAGTTTGGGGCGTAGGAACAACACATACCGTTTCTTGGGATGTTGGGTCTACTACAAATGCAACTATCAATTGTCAAAATGTAAACATTCTTTNATCTACTGATGGCGGATTGAGATATCCTATAACCTTGGCATCAAACACACCAAATGACGGCACACAAGATATTGTAATTCCAAATAACCTTAGTACTTCATGTCGTATTATGGTAGAAGCTGCTGACAATATCTTTTACAATATTACAGTTGTTAATTTTACAATTGCTACTGTAGATGGCACACCAGATTATTGCCCATCAACCTATACAAATACAGGGGGAGAATTTATCTCAAATGTTACCTTTAATACAATAAATAATAACTCTAACGAAGGCGCAAATGGCTATGAAGATTTCACTGGTATTAGTACTGATGTTGAAAYAAATTCGACCTATCAAATGAATGTCGCGATAAATACTGCGGGTGCATTTACTGATTATTGTGAAGTCTATATCGATTGGAATCAAGATTATATTTTCGATCCTTTAACCGAAAAATACTTTATGGGGTCTGTAAATAATACACCTCCTAATGGAGTTCTCTCACAAAATATAACCATCCCTTCTAATGCAATTATTGGAAATACAAGAATGCGAGTGAATATTGAATACAATACCAATCCTGGACCTTGCAATATTGACCATACTACGGAATGGGGAGAAACCGAAGATTACACCCTCAATATTTTAAATAGTTTAGGCGTTGATGATGAGCTTTTTAAAAATTTTAATATCTTTCCGAACCCAAATAATGGAAATTTCACAATTTCCTTTCAATCAGACAGCAATAAAAAAGTAAAAATAACACTCTATGACTTGCTGGGACGTACAATGACAAATCAACAATTTAATAAAAACAAAATGAATTTCATCCAACAAGTACACTTCAAAAATTTATCTCAAGGGGTATATCTTCTTAAAATATCTCAAGAGAATAAAGTAACCTCAAAACAATTAATTATTCAATAACTCAATTTAACTAAACTCAATTTATTATGAAGATTAAATACTTTAAGCTAGTATTTGGCTTGTGTTTTTTTGCGTCGTTATCAATGTTTTCTCAAACCAATCGAGGTTTGTGGACTCAGAAAAACACTACGCAAGAATTACAAAAAACTACAACAAGCCCAAACAGTTACAAAGCTTTTACTTTAGATTTCGAAAAGCTAAAAAACAACCTAAGTACTACTCCCAAGCGTGGAGAGGCTTCAGGGAATTCTAATTTAATAATTCAATTTCCAAATGCCGAAGGTAAACTAGAGTCCTTTAGAATTACAGAGGCATCTACAATGACACCAGAGTTGCAAGCAAAGTTTCCAGAAGTTAGATCTTTTGTAGGTCAAGGAATTGATGATCCAACAGCAATTATACGTTTTAGTATTTCGCCAGAACGTGGTTTAAGCAGTACTGTATTGTCTGATAAGAAATCTGTTTATATCGAAAAATCTCTTAATACAGCTTCTGATTATTTTGTTTATAAAAGAACCGCTTTAGATACTAAATCTGAAGAATTTATTTGTGAAACAGAATATATGAAACAAAATTCTGATTTCGATTTAGCAGCTGCAAGAAATGCAAATGACGGTAAACTAAGAACTTTTCGTTTGGCATTGGCATGTACAGGAGAGTATGCTGCTTTTCACGGAGGGACCGAAGCTGGAGTTATATCAGCAATGAATGCAACTATGACAAGAGTTAACGGAGTCTTTGAAAGAGATTTATCTTTAACAATGGTGATGGTAGACAATACAAGCATTATCTTTTTAGACGGTACAACTGACCCTTACACAAATAATGATGGAGGTACGATGCTTAGTGAAAATCAAACTACGGTTGATGCTAATATTGGTACTGCAAATTATGATATCGGTCATGTATTTAGTACAGGTGGTGGTGGTGTTGCATATTTAAATTCACCTTGTGGATCTAGTAAAGCCGGTGGTGTTACAGGTTCAGGATCACCAACAGGAGATACTTTTGATATCGATTATGTAGCGCACGAAATGGGACATCAATATGGTGGTAATCATACACAAAATAATGATTGCCAACGTTCGGCAGTATCATTTGAGCCTGGGAGTGCATCAACAATTATGGGATATGCAGGAATTTGTAATCCAAATGTTCAAAACAATAGTGATGATTATTTTCATGGTGAGAACATAAAAGAAATGTGGTCAAACATTTCTACAGGAGCAAGTCAATGTGCTGCACAATCAGACACAAACAATGCTGCGCCTATTGCAGATGCAGGAGTTAATTTTACGATTCCAGCTTCAACACCATTCATTTTAAATGGTTCGGGAACTGATGCTGATGCAGGAAATGCATTAACTTATTGCTGGGAACAAATTGACGCAACACCAGCTACAATGCCTCCGGCATCAACATCAACTGTTGGTCCTGCATTTAGATCTATCCAACCAAAAGTATCGCCAGATAGATATATGCCAGATTTCTCTACTGTATTAGCCGGTTCTACAGAATCTACTTGGGAAGTTGTTCCATCAGTAAGTAGAAATATGAATTTTTTATTAACCGTAAGAGACAATGCTTCTGGTGGTGCGAGTACTTCTTCTGATGAAATGGCAATTACTGTTGATGATGCTGCAGGACCATTTGTAGTAACATCACAAACGGCTACCATTACTTGGGATGCAGGTACAACACAAACCATAACTTGGGATGTTGCAAATACAGATTCAGGTTCAGTAAATACACCAAACGTAGATATTTTTGTAACTCCAGATAATGGTGTAACATTTATTCAAGTTGCATCTGGTGTGGCAAATAATGGTTCTTACGGAATTACAGTTCCATCTGGCGCGGTAACTTCGAATGCAAGAGTTATGGTAAGAGGAGCAAATAATGTTTTCTATGCAATCAACAGTGCAAATATTACGATTCAAGAATCAGAATTTGTAATGAATTTTACAGAAACAAATCTTGATGTTTGTGCTCCTAACAATGCTGTTTATAATTTTACTTACAACACATTTTTAGGATTTTCAGAAACTACTACATTTTCTGCAACAGGGAATCCTGCAGGAACAACCGTAACATTCAGCCCTACAACAGCAACTGCTGATGCAACTGCGGTTACCATGACAGTTAGCGGAATTACAGATGCAAACGTAGGTGCAAATACAATTACAGTTACTGGTATTTCGGCAACAGTTACTAAAAATACAAACGTAATTGCCAATGTGTTTAGTAGCACATTTAGTGCAGTAACTTTAACCGCACCAACAGATGCTGCAATCGATGTAATGCCACCTGCAATGTTGAGTTGGAATGCAGATTCTAATGCCAATTCTTATTTGGTAGAGGTTTCTTCTGATTCAGGATTCGGAACCATTGTAGAAACTGCAACCCTTTCTACAACTAGTTACGAAACAACTTCTTTAGCTGTTGATACTATGTATTATTGGAGAGTTACTCCATCGAACGATTGTGGTGCAGGAACTCCATCAGCAGCATTTACTTTTACAACTGCCAATATTGTATGTGATACTTTTAATTCTACAGATACGCCAATGGCAATCCCAGATGGAACAGGGTCAAATACAGAAGGTGCACCTGCAGTTTCAACCATTGTTATTTCTGATGGTGTAGATATTTCTGACGTAAATGTAACTGTAAATATTACACATACTTATGACAATGATATTAGAATAACACTAACAAGTCCTAATGGAACAGTGGTAGAATTAACATCGCAAAACGGAAGTAACGGCGATAATTATACAAATACTTTATTTGATGATGAGGCTAGCGGTTCTATAACCAGCGGATCAGCTCCATTTACAGGGACATTCCAACCAGAAGGATCTCTTTCTAATTTTGATGGGGAATCTAGTTTCGGTAACTGGGTACTTTCTGTTTATGATAATTGGAATGAAGATTTAGGAAATTTAGTTTCATGGAGTGTAAATATCTGTGGCGAACCAATTTTTGATGCCGATGGCGATGGAATTGACGACATTTCAGATAACTGTCCTAATACAGCAAATGCAGATCAAGCAGATAATGACAATGATGGCATAGGAGATGTTTGTGATGACGATGATGACAACGATGGTATTTTAGATGTTAATGATAACTGTCCTTGGACAGCAAATGCTGATCAAGCAGATTTAGACAATGATGGTTTAGGTGATGTGTGTGATGACGATATTGATGGCGATGGCATTTTAAATGACGTTGATAATTGTCCTACAACAGCAAATGCAGATCAAGCAGATTTAGATAACGATGGTATTGGCGATGTTTGTGATGACGATATGGACGGTGATGGTGTTGCAAACGACGTTGACAATTGTTTAATTTATGCAAATCCAAATCAAGCTGATAATGATAATGATGGCATAGGTGATGTTTGTGACGAAGATGATGATAATGATACTATTTTAGACATAAATGACAACTGCCCAATGACACCAAACACAGACCAATCTGATGTTAACCGTGACGGTTTAGGTGATGTTTGCGAAGATTGTGATGGCGATGGTGTTATTAATTATTACGATTCTGATAGTTGTGATATGGAAGTAAGCGAAGGTTTCTCTCCAAACAACGATGGTATTAATGATACTTGGGTTATTGAAAACATAAACCTATMTMMMWRWRMTTMKGKWAGAGTATATAATAGATGGGGGAGCTTAGTTTTCGAAAAAAGAGGTTATGCCGGAGGCTGGGATGGAGTATCAGATAGCGAAAGCCGTAACGGAGCTAAACTTCCTGCTGCATCTTATATGTATGTTATCGAATCTAACGAAATCGGAATTCCGCCTTTACAAGGATGGGTTTACATCAACTATTAATCACTAAGAAAAGAATATAAAAATGAAAAATATAAAATATATAGTAGTTTTCGCGGTACTAATAGCGACCGGAAAATTATTTGCGCAACAAGATCCTGCACTTACAATGTATCAATACAATATGAACATTATAAATCCAGCTTATGCAGGCTCTTCTGGAGATACTGAGTTAAACCTACATATTAGAAATCAATGGACTGATATTGATGGTGCACCAGAAACACAAAGTTTTTCTTTTGTAAAACCTCTTGGCGATAGAATCGGAATTGGGTTTTCTGTTGTAAATGATAAATATCATATTACAAAAGAAACGAATTATACAGCTGACTTTTCTTACAGATTACAATTATCAGAAAAAAGTGATTTGTACTTAGGTGTTAAAGCAGGAGCTTATACTTTAAATGTCGATTTTAACTCTTTAGGAATTCTTGGAGACCCTTCATTCGATGCAAATGTGAGTCGTACAAATGGAATTTTTGGAGCAGGAGCATATTTAAAAGCAGATAAATTCTATGCAACTTTGTCAATTCCAAATTTTTTAAATGGAGATAGAGTAGAACGTGCTGATGATGGTTATACCGAAGCAACTGATAGAATTCATCTATACGCTGGTGCAGGATATACTTTTGATTTAAGTGAAAACTTTGAACTAACTCCCTCAGTAATGGGTAGGTTTGTAGAGGGAGTTCCAGCATCTGTAGATATAACTGCAATGGTAAATATGTATCACATGGTTGAAGTTGGTGCTTCTTATAGATGGGATGATTCTATAAGTGGGTTCGCGCTTGTAAGAGCTGCTGATTGGATTCAATTTGGTTATTCTTACGGAGCTACAACATCTGCATTAAATACTTATTCTGGAGGAACACACGAAATAATGTTGCGATTTAGATTTAACGCAAGTAAATAATCTAATTAAATATCAAAACTTTAAGAGCCAACAAATGTTGGCTCTTTCTTTTTGTTAAAGCATTATTATTTAAAACCTTATTCGTTTTTTAGCACAAATTACAATCTGGGTTTTTATCAATCAGGACTAAACAATCCCTATTTTTTTTAACGATAAATTATGAATCTTAAAAAA